>JALOTT010000154.1 GCA_025457745.1 Verrucomicrobiota bacterium | reverse complement strand
CACGGCGACGTTTGACATCAAGGAGAGCCCGAAGATCAAAATCACCCAGGTCCAATTTGCCGGCGCGCAGGCGTTCACCGAAAAAAAGCTGCGCAAGCAGATCAAGACGCGCAAGCGCTGGATGTTCTCGTGGCTGACGGGCCGGGGTAATTTCAAGGACGACCAGTTTCAAGACGACCGGGAGAAGCTCGCGGAATTCTACCGGGACAAAGGCTACATTGATTTTGAACTCAAGGACGTGCAATTCGAATACCCGACGCCCAAGACGATGATCATCCGGCTGAACATTTACGAAGGCCGCGAGTACAAGGTGGGCGCGGTTTCATTCGCCGGCACCACGATGCTGCCGACCAACCGCGTCGCCCAGACGTTCAAGCTCAAGCCCGGGGCGCCTTTTGCGCCCAAGAATCTGTCCACGGACATCGAGGCGGTCGAGAATTTCTACGGTGCCAAGGGTCACATTGATGTCACCACCTCCACCGGCAACCTTCAGGTCAAACGTCTGGCCAACACCCAGACCGGCACCATGGACTTGCAATACAAAGTGGACGAGGGCCAGCCGTCGTATGTCGAGAAAATCGAAATCCGCGGCAACAGCAAGACCAAGGACAAGGTCATCCGCCGCGAACTGGCGGTTTCGCCGGGCGAACTGTTTGATATGGTCCGCGTGAAGGTGAGCAAGCGGCGGCTCGAAGGTCTGCAGTATTTTGAAAAAGTGGACGCGCGGCCCGAAGACACCGACGTGCCGAACCGCAAGAACCTCGTCGTCAGCGTTGATGAAAAGAATACCGGCAACCTGACCCTGGGTGCCGGCTTCAGTTCAGTGGACGCGGTGGTTGCCTTCGTGGAAGTCAGCCAGGGCAACTTCGATTTATTTCATCCGCCCACGTTCACGGGCGGCGGCCAGAAATTCCGGTTGCGGGTGCAGATGGGCACGCAGCGGCAGGATTACATTTTGACTTTTGTCGAACCGTGGTTTCTCGGCCGTAAACTCGCGTTGGGCGTCGAGTTGTATCATCGTGACCTGGATTTCCAGAGCGTGGGCAATCTCTATAATGAACAGCGCACCGGCGCCCGCTTCAGCCTGACGCGGGCGCTATGGAGCGACTTCCTCATCGGCAGCGTCAACTACACCATCGAAAATGTGGGCATCAATCTCAACAGCGGGCTGCATGGACCGCTGCTCGTGCGGGACGATTTGCCGGGTGGCGGTCAGACCATCCGTGTCATTCCCGCCAACGTGCCGCAGGCGCTCCTGGATGAAGAGGGCAAATCGCTCATCTCCAAGGTGGGATTCTCGCTGGCCTACGACACGCGCAACAGTACGATGCTGCCGGACCATGGCCAGCGTACCGAGTTGTCGGTGGAATTCGCGGGTGGCCCGTTGGGTGGCGAGAAGGATTATTACAAGGCTGAACTCAAGACCGCATGGTACATCCGCGGTCTCTTAAAAGGGCACGTGCTGGAGTTTACCGGGCGGGCCGGCGTGGCGGACAGTTTTGGCAGTACGGACGTGCCCTTTTACGATCGCTTTTACCTGGGCGGCCTGTACTCCTTGCGCGGATTCGAGTATCGCGGCATCAGCCCGCGCGACCCGTACTATGGCATCAACCCGCAGATGCCGGACGAACCGATTGGCGGCGACACTTACTGGTTCGGCTCGCTGGAATACAGCATTCCGATCATACAGAAGGAGAAAACCGGCGGTGTACGCTTCGCGGTCTTTTACGACATCGGCAATGTTTATCCGGATGCGTACAGTTTTTCCACGGACAATGATCGGTCCGTTTACTACGACAACTGGGGCTTTGGTCTCCGGCTTAACCTGCCCATTGGCCCGCTCCGTTTGGACTATGGCGTGCCCATTCACACCGATCAATTCAACAGCAGCTCCGGTCGCTTCCAATTCGGCGTCGGCTACACCCGCGAATTCTGAACATGACGCAACCTCGCAAAACAAATTCGTTCCCGCTCGCGGCCAGCGCCCGCCGGTGTGGGCTTGTGTTCGGCGTGGCGGCGCTGGTGGCGGCTGAACCCGGAAGGGCGGGCTCACCGCAACTTTCCACGTTGGCCAACCTGCCGCTGTATTTTGAGGCCAATCGCGATGCGGCGGGCAACCCGCAGTCCTTTGTCGCGCGGGGCCGGGGATGCAATTTTTTCGTCGCGCCTGCGGAAGCCGCGTTGACGCTCGTCAAATACGAAGTCCCGCCCGCCGGTTTGCGTGGTAAACGTGGTAGCGCGGAGCCCGGTCGCGTTACGCAAACGCGGGCGTTGCACTTTGAATTTCTCGGCGCCGATGCGCGCGCGGAGGTGGAAGGCGTCAGCGAACTGGCCGGAAAAGTCAATTATCTTCTCGGCAATGACCCCGCGCAATGGCGCACTGGGCTGTCCTTGTTCGCGCAAGTACGGGTCAATGAAATTTATCCGGGCGTGGGCTTGGTTTACTATGGCAACCCACAACAGCTTGAATACGATTTTACGGTCGCGCCCAAGGCCGATCCGCGCGTGATTTCCATTCGCGTTACCGGCGCGGACAAAGTCAGGGTGGACTCGCAAGGCGATCTGGTCTTCACCCTGGGCCGAGACGAAATCCACCAGCCAAAGCCACGCGTCTATCAGACAGTGGCCGGTGTGCGAAAAGAAATCTCCGGCGGCTACCGGCTCACGGACAGGCAGACGGTCGCTTTCCAAATCGGCGATTACGACCACGAGTTGGCGTTGGTGATTGATCCGGTGTTGAGCTACGCGACTTACCTCGGTGGGTCTGGCGAGGATGCGGCCTGGGACATCGCCGCTGATGCAGCCGGCAATGCTTACATCGCGGGGGAAACGCTCTCCACACAGTTGCCGACGACGGCCGGCGCTTATCAGATGAATTTTGGCGGCGGCACGACCATTGGCGGGGACGCGTTTGTGGCGAAGATCAGCCACACAGGCACGAACCTCGTCTATTTGACCTATCTCGGCGGTCGTACGGACGATGGGGCGCTGGCCATCGCGATTGACGGCGAAGGCAACGCCTACCTCACGGGTTTCACCGACTCGACGGACTTCCCCGTCAAAGTCCCGCTCCCTGGTCAATCCGCCATTCACGGCCAGGCAGAACCCTATTTTGGACTACACCCGCTTGATGCCTTCGTGACCAAACTTTCCCCCGACGGCACCAACTTGGTATATTCCACCTATCTCGGCGGCACCAACACGGATGAGGGAGTCAGCATTGCCGTGGATGCCCAAGGCAGCGCCTATGTGGCAGGATTCACCGATTCAAGAGATTTTCCGACGACGGCAAACTCCGTCCAGTCCTGGCTCAACGGCGCGACCAATACTACAACGCCCTACGATGTGTTTGTGGCGAAACTTTCCTCCGACGGCACCAACTTGGTTTATTCCACCTACCTCGGTGGCGCGAACGAGGATCGGGCCACCGGAATTGCCGTGGACGATCAAGCAAGGGCGTTCATCACCGGGCTGACGGCTTCGACCAACTTCACTGCCTCGACCAACTTCTCCGCGTTTAAGGCGGTTCAGACCAATCTGGCCGGCGGGTTCGACGCCTTTGTGGTGGCGCTCGATGCCAGCGGCACCAATTTGGTTGGCTCAACTTATTTGGGCGGTCGCTTTGATGATTTCGGATTCCAGATCGCGCTGGATGCCGCGGCCAACATCTTTGTCACCGGCTCGAAATTGTCGGATAACTTTCCCGTGTTACCCAGTAACTTCAACCCCGGCGGCATCTTCAAAAGCGTGGATGCCGCAGCGAGCTGGAGCGCCAGCAGCGACGGCCTGGCCCACACGGTGGTGTACAGTTTGGCGGTAGATCCGCTCACTCCAACCACGCTTTACGCGGGCACCGGCCGCGGCGTGGCGCGCAGCAGCGATGGCGGGGCCACTTGGGACACCGACATCGGAGTCGTCGGGGTCACGAATGGTTTGGCTCCGGCCATTGCGGTGGATTTGGTCCGGGCCCTCGCCGTTGACCTAGGCACGCCGGCCACGGTGTATGCCGGGACGCCCGGCGGCGTTTTCACAAGCACCGATGGCGGCCCGAACTGGACGCTCAGCAACACGGGTTTGACCAGCGTGGCGGTCAACGCGCTCGCGATCCATCCCCTCTCGCCAACAACCCTGTACGCCGGCACGGATGTGGGTGTTTTCGAAAGCACCAACAGCGCGGCAAGCTGGACCAACGCCAGCACCGGTCTTGGCAACTCCCAAGTGAGAGCCTTGGCGGTTGACCCGTTGATGCCCACCACGCTCTACGCCGCGACCGCCAGCGGCGTGTTTCGCAGCACGAACGGCAGTGCCAATTGGAGCGCATACAGCGCCGGTCTGAGCAATCTCTCGGTGCAAGCCTTGGTCACCGACCCGGCCGCGACTCTTTACGCGGGGACCGCCTTGGGGCTTTTCAAACGCACCAATGCCGGAACCAACTGGACCGCGATCAATACGGGTCTGACCAATCCTTATGTCAACACACTCGCCATTGACCCGGCCACGCCGACGACGATTTATGCGGGGACGAGAGTCGGCCTGTTCCAAAGTCTCGACGGCGGCAACAGTTGGAACGCGGCCACCAACGGTCTGGGGGTGCTGGATGTTGGCGCGCTGGCAATTGATCCGAGCGCGCCCGCCACGCTCTACGTCGGCACGTTCGGAGTCGCTTCGTTCGGCGGCACCGACGCCTTTCTGGCCAAACTCGGCAGCAATGGATTCTCCGTTGTGTTCGGCGGCTTGGGCAAAGACGAAGGCTGGGATGTGGCGGTGGACAAAACCACCGGCAATCCCTATGTGGCCGGTGCGACGACTTCCACCAATTTTCTGGCCGGGGTGATGAACGCCGCCAACTCCCCCACGGCCGGAACCTTCGGCTCGCTGCGAACCACCAATTCGGGCGCATCGGACGCGTTCCTGGCCGTCTTTAACTCTGCCGGCACGGCGCTGAATTTTGGCGCTTACCTCGGCGGCAAGACTAATGATTTCGGATACGCCATTGACGTTGACCCGGCCGGCAACGCCTACATTGTCGGTGAAACCGTCTCCACTGATTTCCCCACCTCCGGCGCTTTGCAGCCGGCGTTTGCCGGCGGCGCTGGCGACGCGTTCGTGGCCCGCATTCGTTTTGGGCCGGCTCAACCCACTTTGAGCGTGGCGCAATCCGGCGGGAATGTGGTACTTGCTTGGCGAGCCCTCGCGACGGAATTCGTGCTGCAATCGAATACGAACGTCGTGTCGGGCGACGGTTGGATGAACGTGGCCACGCCGCCGGTACTGGCCGCGGGCTGGCTCACCGTCACGCTTGGCGCCACCAACGACGCCCTGTTTTTCCGGCTGCGCAAACCGTAGGTTGGAGCCCAGTCTTCAGGCTGCCACCCCCCAAGGCACGCTGACGCCCGGCCTCCAGCTTTTCCTGAACGTTTCCCCGTGGGCGATGTCTGATTCCAGACCGGACGACGCTGTCTCACTTTGGAGTTGGCGCAGCCGGTGAAGTGTGCTTTGCTGTGCCTATGAAAAATTTGTTTCGCAAGATGTTATTGGCGGCGTTGCTGGCCGGTGTGTTGACGGGGCCGGCTTGGGCTCAAACCCGCATTGCCACGGTGGACCTGCGCAAGCTGTTTGACGGATACTGGAAAACCAAGCAGGCCGATGCCGCGCTCAAAGACCGGGCCAGCGACCTCGACAAGGAATACAAGGGCCTGCGCGACGATTACCAGAAGCTCAAGGAGGAATACCAAAAGCTGCTGGCCGCGGCCAACGACCAGGCCGTATCGGTCGAGGAGCGCGACAAGCGCAAGCAGGCGGCGGAGGCGAAGCTCCGGAACATAAAGGAAACCGAGGAAACGGTCGTGCAGTTCGAGCGTCAGGCGCGCACCACGCTCGAAGAGCAGAAACGCCGGATGCGCGATAACATTGTCACCGAAATCCGCACGGTCGTGAACGCCAAGGCCAAATCCGCGGGCTTTGCGCTGGTGGTGGATACCTCGTCCGAGAGCGGCAATGGCACCCCCATTGTCTTGTACACCAGCGGCGAAAACGACCTGACCGCGGGCGTTCTGGAACAGCTCAATGCCGGCGCACCGGTTGAGTTACCCAAACCGGCGGAGAAGAAAAAAGACGAGCCGAAGAAGGACGAGAAGCAGTAGCGAGGCCGCGACCAAACGGAGCACGGACTTTGGTCCGCTTCGCCGCGCGATCTCGCGTGGGGGAAAAACCAATGGCGTCATTTCGTAACGTCGCTGCGTGGAAGCGGAATGAATTACGCGCCCCAGATTTTTCCCGTGTTTCGCGGTTCACCTCAGGCGCGACGCCTGTCCTACTTTGCGGAAACGTCCAGGCAAACCAATCGGGTGAGGTCGCGCGCGAGCAGGCGGTCGCCGGCCAGGGCCATTGGCGCCCACGATTCGCGGCCCTTCAGAATTTGTGCCTGACCGAGGAGGTTGAAGCGCGCGGACGCGGCTTCGATCAAACTCAGCTTGCCGCTGTCGTTTAGCGCGAAGATCAAGTCACCGCCCAGCAGAAACGAACCCAAGCCGAAGTTCTCGCCCGGCCCGCTGGTCCAGACGACTTTTCCATCCAGTCCCAGACAAACGAAACGTCCATCCGCGCGCACACCGTAGAGATGGCTGTCCTTCAAAATCGGCGTGTGCTGGGTGGCGCCGAACACTTCGGGCGTGAGTTTGAAGCCTTGTTCGCAGGTGAACGAAGGCGATGGCTCGGTTGAATCCCGGCGGCCCCACACCCCGTCCCTCTCCCCAGCGGATGGGAAGAGGGTGTCCGCAGGACGGGAGAGGGTAAGATTTGTCACGAGTTGCAACATGAGACTGCCGGCGTTGTAGCCGCCGGTGAGGAATATTTTCCCACCGTCGAGGACGAGCGGTGAGGGCACGGTGGCGATGCTGATTTTCCAATCGCTCGTCTCCCAGAGCAGTGTGCCGTCCACGGCATCCACGCCCACCACGCCCCTGCTGGCGCAATAGACGTAAAGCCGGCGACCGGTGAAATCCATCGGCATGATAGACGAGTGGGTCATTTTCCAGCCACGTGGATTGGGCGTCTGCCACAGCGGCTTGCCGTTGACGAGGTCAACGGCGAGGAGTAACGCGTCCTTGCCGCCGGGCGCGAGGATGACTTTGGCGCCATCAACCAAAGGGCATTGGCTGGCATACCACTCGGGGACGGTCGCGCCGAATTCGCGGACGAGGCTGATGGTCCACTTGAGTTCGCCGTTGGTGGCGTCGAGGCAAAGGACGTTGCATTTGGAGTCGAGCGCAACAATGAACTTGTCGGTGACGGTGGGAATCGTGCGCGTCATGCCGTGATTGCGCTTGATGGTGAGCGGGTAGGCAAAGCGCCAGATTTCTTTTCCGTCGGCGAGCGAGAGGCAGCGCAGCGCGCTTTGCTTCGCGTCGCGGTCGTAGTCGAGGAGATAAACGCGACCGTTACGGACAGCGACGCCGGCGTAACCCTCGCCGACATCGAGCGCCCAGAGTTCGCGCGGTGGTGTGGCTTTCCAGTCGCGAGAAAGTTTGGCTGGGTTGGGGGAAATCCCGTCGCGATTCGGCCCGCGGAATTGCGGCCAATTACCAGGCAAATCCGCGGGTTGGGTGACGCCGGGAATAAGTTTGCCCGCGAGAACTGGATTTGCGCCGCCGGTTTCACCACCGGGCGCAGCATCCGTGCCGGGGATGCGAGGTTTGAGGCCCTCGCCGGTTCGTGCGGTCCACCAAAGCGCGAGCGCCGTTGCCGCCGCCATCGCGACCAGCACCGGCAAGCCTGACAGCCAGCTTGTCCATCTGCCCTTCATAAACCGATGCGCCGACGGTAAACCAATCGCGCGTGGCGTCAATTCACAGCTTTATCCGCCAATCCCGGCTTGTAACGAGCCGATTCGAGGTCACGGGTCTTGCAGCTTCCTGGCCCTGTTACTCAAAACCGAACTGGAGTGACGATTGACCAGGTGCGGCCAGGCATGGGAATGGGCGGAGGCGCTGCGCGGGGCCTGACCAGCTACAGGAAGTCCGCGCCGTCTTCCGAGCATGCTACCACCTCCTGCGCGGCCAGTTCACGGGCGACGCGCACAAAGCGCCGGCAACTTCTCAGCCGTTATCGAGACCTGCTCATGCGGTTTCAAAACTGATTGTCTTTGATCATCCCTCTGGACTCAAGCCTTCGCATATCTGTGGTTCAGCCTAAACGGCCTTGGTGCGACAGCGCCGTTGTGCGCAAGCCACCCCATTTGGCAACAGCACATCACCGCAGGTTTTTTGACGCAAAGACGCCAAGACATAGCGCGGCGGAGCCGCAACCAAAGTGGCGGAGCGCCGGGCGTTGGAGTAAAAGTTTGGGCGATGAACCCACAAACCTCTCCCACTGGCACCG
>JALOTT010000153.1 GCA_025457745.1 Verrucomicrobiota bacterium | reverse complement strand
AGCCGGGCCGCAGAACAAGCCTCAACAGGACATTTTCATGGAGTTAAAAACCGGACATTCTCATGGAGTCGAGACACCTCTTCATATCGAGCGCACAAGGTCACGATGAACGTGAACGCTAAACTCAACCGTTCCCTTGGCGCTCGACAAACGCATCAGCACGCTTAGTCTGATGCTCAATTATGACCGATCCACGTTACACCAAGCTCGCAAAACTCCTCGTTAACTATTCCACCCGCATCAAGAAGGGCGACCGCGCTTTGCTCGACATGATTGACGTGCCGGATGAGTTCACCGTCGAACTTGTCCGCGCGGTGCGCGCCGCGGGCGGCACGCCGCTCGTTGAGGTGCGCCACACGCGCGTGAGCCGCGAGCTGTTGCTCGGCACAAACGACAAACACGCCGCGCTGCTCCGCGACCTCGAACTGGCGCGCATGAAGCGGGTGCAGGTTTATATCGCCATTCGCGGCGCCGGCAACATGAGCGAGAATTCCGATGTGCCCTCCGACCGCATGGCGCTGTTCTCGCGCATCACGCGGCCTGTCCTGAACTATCGCGTCAACAAAACCCGCTGGTGCGTGTTGCGCTGGCCCACGCCGAGCATGGCCCAAAGCGCCGGCCTGAGCACCGAAGCGTTCGAGAACCTTTACTTCGACGTCTGCACGATGGATTACGCGAAGATGGCCCGCGCGATGATTCCGCTCCAACGCCGGATGCGCCGCGCCGACCAGGTCCATCTCAAAAGCCCGGGCACGGACCTCACCTTCAGCATCAAAGGCATCGGCGCGACAATTTGCAAGGGCGACCGCAACATTCCCGACGGTGAAGTCTATTCCTGTCCGGTGAAAAATTCTGTGAATGGCGTGATTCAATTCAACACGCCGACCATTTTCTCCGGCACCAAGTTTGAAAACGTGCGGCTGGAGTTCAAAGACGGCAAGGTGGTCAAAGCCACGGCGAACAACACGAAACGGCTTAATGAGATTCTCGACACCGACGCGGGCGCGCGTTATGTGGGCGAATTTTCGCTCGGCTTCAATCCCTACATCCTGAATCCGATGTGCGACATTCTGTTCGACGAGAAGATCGCCGGCTCGCTGCACTTCACGCCGGGCCAGGCGTATGAGGATTGCAACAATGGCAATCGCAGCGCGGTGCATTGGGACATGGTGCTCATCCAACGCAAGGAATGGGGCGGCGGCGAGGTATGGTTCGATGGCGAATTGATCCGCAAGAACGGCCTGTTCCTGCCGCGCGATTTGAAGCCGCTTAATCCGCAGAATTTGAAATAGGCGACTACGCAACCTTGCAAGTGGCGATGATCGAACCCACCTTGAACTCGCCATGAAAGTCACAAAGGTCAGTCGTCGCCGATTTATCCTCGCCGCGCTGACTCTGTCGCCGTGCGCGGTCATCGCGGATGCCCGATTGCTCGAACCAACCTGGCTCAAAGTGAAACGATTGCGACTGACGAAGGGAAAACCGGCGCATCGTTTCGTTCACTTCACCGATGTTCACCACAAGGGTGACCGCGACTATCTGCAATCGGTCGTGAATCAGATCAATTCACTCAGGCCGGACTTCGTGTGTTTTACGGGCGACCTCATCGAGGAGCAGAGATTTCTGGCGGAGGCGCTGGAGATTTTATCTGGTATCAAAGCGCCAATGTTCGGCGTGCCGGGCAATCACGATTACTGGAGCAAAGCGTCATTCGCACCAATTGAGAAATGTTTTACCGCAACCGGCGGCGCGTGGCTCAGGGATGAGGCTCGCCTCATCTTTGACGGTAAGATCAACATTATCGGCGCGACGTGCAGTCATGCGAACCAGGCATTATCGCCGCTGAATTCTGCGGCGAAAAATATTTTGCTCATTCATTATCCCGCGTGGGTAAAGAAGCTCGGCGACCAAAGATTTGATTTGCTTCTCGCCGGCCATTCACACGGCGGACAAGTTCGCATTCCCTTCTACGGCCCGATTTTCGTGCCGTTCGCCGTGGACGAATACGATATGGGCCTATTTCAAACCAAAGCTGGCCCGCTTTACGTCAATCCTGGCATCGGTTGGTTTCCTGTTCCGATTCGTTTCCGTTGTCGTCCAGAAATCACCGTGATTGAAATCTGACGGCGCGTTTGTATCGTCCTCGCCGATGGCCACGCCGCAAACTCCACCCGCCGTGTTACTGCACACGCAACTGGATCATGAAATCGAGGGCTTTTCACTGCTTTCCATCGTCACCGGGCCGTGCTAGTTTCCTCCGCAGCTATGGATTATCGGAAGCTCATCACGGTTGAACCGGGCAAGCGGGGCGGCAAGCCGTGCGTGCGCGGATTGCGCATCACGGTGGGCGACGTGCTCGGCTGGATCGCCGCCGGGATGAGTTGGAAGGAAATCGTGGATGATTATCCCGACCTGACGGAACAGGACATCCGCGCCTGCCTGGCCTACGCCGCCGACCGTGAACAGCACACGATGATTGCGCTCACGCCGCATGAAGCTGCTGTTCGACCATAATCTCAGCCACAAACTCTGCCATCGGCTGGCAGATGTATTTCCCGACTCCACCCAAACGGGCCTGCTGGCTTTCGAGACAGCGACGGACGATGTCGTATGGCAACACGCGAAGACTCACGGGTTCATGGTGGTCACGCTGGACAAAGATTTTGCCGACATCGCTTTACAGCGGGGTGCGCCGCCGAAAATCGTCTGGTTGCGATGCGGCAATTCCACGGTTGCGGAAGTTGAACGGCTGTTGCGGCTCAACTTTGCGGAGATTGAGAAGTTCAATTCCAATCCGGATGCGAGCTTGCTGGAAATCTGGCTGTGAGCCAAGCCAAGGTTGCGGGATTCGACTATCAGACTCGCCTCGACCCCCCATGAAAGTTAGCAAGGTCAGTCGTCGCAGGTTCATACTCGCGGTGCTGACTCTGTCGCCGTGCGCGGTGCTCGCGGATGCCACCTGGATTGAACCGACGTGGCTCAAGGTCAAGCGGCTGCAATTGGCTAGGGGCAAGCCCACTTGTCGCTTCGTTCACTTCACAGACTTACATCACAAGGGCGATCGCGTTTATGCAGAGTCCGTCGTAAACACTATCAATTCGTTGTCACCTGACTTCGTCTGTTTCACGGGAGATCTTATCGAAGAAGGGAAATTCCTGCCTCAAACCCTGAAAATTCTGGCTGGAGTCAAGTCGCCCCTCTACGGCGTGCCCGGCAATCATGATTACTGGAGCCATGTGCCCTTCGAACCGATCCGCAAGTGCTTCGCTGCCAGCGGTGGCGCGTGGTTGCTGGATGAACAACGCGAAATCGCGAATCTAAAAATCAACCTGATTGGCATCACTTGCAAAAGCGTTCGCCAGCCGCCACTGCCGTTGAAGCCACGCCTCAAAAACATTCTGCTCATGCACTATCCTGCCTGGGTAAAGAGGCTCGGCGACCAGAAACTCGATTTGATGCTTGCGGGACATTCTCACGGTGGTCAGGTGCGGATTCCATTTTACGGGCCCGTCATGGTTCCTTTCTGGGTGGATGAATTCGACCTGGGGCTGTTCGAGACGGCCAACGGCCCGCTTTATGTGAATCCCGGCATCGGCTGGTTTCCCGTGCCGATTCGCTTCAACTGCCGGCCCGAGATTACGGTGATTGAAATCTGACGGCGCGTTTGTATCGTCCTCGCCGATGGCCGCGCTGCAAACTCCACCCGCGAAATCGCCGCTCGCACAACCCGTGACCGCGTTGTGGGGTGTCGGCCCGGAGCGCGCGGCGCAACTGGCGCGGCTCGACATTCGCACGATTGAAGATTTGTTGCTCCACAAACCACGGCGTTACGAAGACCGGCGGAAGTTTCTCGCCATTGCCGATCTCAAGTTGAAGGAAGCGACCACCGTGCGGGGCAAAATCGTCGCGGCGGGCGTGAAGCGCTGGCGGAAAGGCGAGCGGGCGCTCTTCGAGTGCATCCTCGATGACGGCACGGCGCGGTTGCATTGCCGCTGGTGGCAAGCCTATCCGTGGATGGAGGAATACTACACGGTCGGACGCGAGTTTCTTGTCTTTGGCAGACCGGAATCACTCCGCCCGCGCACGATGGATCATGCCGAAACCGAACCCATCGAGTCGGGCGAGGATGAATTCATCCACGTCAACCGTCTCGTGCCCATTCATGCGCTGACTGACGGCCTGACGGCGCGCGTGATGCGCACGCTCGTGTGGCGGGCGTTGGAAAAATTTGAAAACCAGATCGTGGACCCGCAGGTAGGGCGCGTCACTCCGTGCGCGCCGCCACCCGCGACTGAACGGCGCGCACGGAGTGACGCGCCCTACCATTTTCCGACGCGCGCCAACGCGGTCCACATGATCCATTTTCCCGAAGAGTTGACCGACGTAGAAATCGCACGGCAGCGACTGGCGCTGGATGAATTCGTGGAGTTGCAAATTCAAATCCAGCAACGGCGGAAGAACTTCGAGTCAAAGTCCAAAGCGCTTCCCTGCAGTGGCGAGAACAACCGGCTGATCAAACCTTTTCTAATGGCGCTCGGTTTCAAACTCACCGGCGCGCAAACCAACGTGCTCCGCGAAATCCGCGCGGACATGGGCAGCGCGCATCCCATGCGGCGACTGCTGCAAGGTGATGTTGGCTCTGGCAAAACGGCGGTGGCGGCGTGCGCGGCATTGATGGCGTTGGAAAGTGGCTTCAACGTGGTGCTCATGGCGCCGACGGAGATTCTGGCGGAGCAGCATTTCAGCAATTTTCAAAAATGGCTTGAACCGCTGGGTGTCAAGGTGGAGTTGCAAACCGGAAGTCGCAAGACAGTGGGTGACGAGTGGCGAGTGACGAGTGGCGGGAAACGCACACCTTCTGGTCACGCCACCCGTCACCCGTCACCCGTCACTCTGATCATCGGCACCCACGCCCTGCTCACGTCTGGCTTCGATCTCCCGAACCTCGGCCTCGTGATCATTGACGAGCAGCACAAGTTCGGCGTGGCGCAGCGCGAACAACTCGTGCGCAAGGGAAATTACCCGCATCTGCTGGTGATGACCGCCACGCCGATTCCGCGCACGCTGGGCCTCACGCTTTACGGCGACCTCGATGTGTCCATGATTGATGAACTGCCGCCCGGTCGCGGGCAGGTGAAGACTTTTGTTCGCACGTCGGACAAGTTGCCGAAGGTGTGGGAGTTCATCCGCCAACGGCTGGCCGAGGGGCGGCAGGCTTACGTGGTTTATCCACGCGTTGAAGAAAACGCGGACGGTTTGAAAGCCGTGACGAAGGAGTTTGAGAATTTGAAGAAGCTGCTCGCGCCGTTCCACGTCGGCTTGCTGCATGGGCGGTTGGCCGCTCGCGACAAGGACGAAGCAATGGCTGCGTTTCGCACGAACACAGCGCGCGTGCTGCTCGCCACGTCGCTCATCGAGGTGGGCGTGGACGTGCCGAACGCCACGGTGATGCTCATCGAAAACGCCGAAGCGTTCGGATTGGCGCAGTTGCATCAGTTGCGCGGGCGCATCGGCCGCGGCGCGCATGAGTCGTATTGCATCCTGATTGCCGACGCGAAAAGCGCCGAGTCGCGCCAGCGGCTCAGGGTGCTGGAGGCAACCGGCGACGGCTTCCGCATTGCGGAGGCGGATTTGAAATTGCGCGGGCCGGGCGAATTGCTCGGCCAGCAGCAAAGCGGCCTGCCACGATTCCGCTTCGGCGATTTGACGACCGATCTGGACTTGATCCGCAAGGCGCGAGATTTGGCGGCGCAGGTGGTGGAGAAACACGTGAAATAGAGCTTGGCAGTCCGCCGGAGTTGGCTAGAATGTGATTATGAAGAAAATCATTAGCTATCTGTTCCTCGCGTTGGTGGCGATGGTCGTCGTCGTGGGTTGCCAGAAAAAAGAAGAACCCCCGAAGGCGCCCGAAGTGCCCAAGGAAGCCCCGAAGGCTCCGTAATCGCGAATTCGTTCACTCACGCCGGAAGCAGCCACAAGGTTGCCTCCGGCCTTTTTGTTTCAGCGGCTGGGGGAATTTCTCCCGATCATTACGCGAACCAAATCGCAGTCAAGTTGGGCATAGTGACTCAATTTGATTTGACTGGCAGAGTTCCCGGAGCGCGAGTTGTCCCAACTCGCAGCGGCCCGGACACGCCCACCCGCTGCGGATTGAGGACAATCCGCGCTCCGAAAGCAATTGAGCCGTTACCAAGTTGCGCTTGGATTTTCCAGCCCTGCAAGTAGAGTGGGTTTATGAAAACAATCCTGTTCCTGACGGCCGCGACCAGCTTGCTCCTCGCCGGTTGCGGCGAAAAATCCAACCCGCCCGCGCAAACGACCAATACCGCGACCGGCGGCAATCCGCTCACCGCGCCGGTGGATTATCTCGCCGCGGCGGCCAAGGCGCAGCAATCCGCCGTCAAGACCGTGGACACCACCTCGCTCAACAAGGCGATTGAGATGTTCAACGTGGACATGGGCCGGTTTCCGAAAGACCTCAACGAGTTGGTGGCGGAGAAATATATTCCGATACTTCCGACGCCGCCGTTCGGCACGAAGCTGGATTACGACGCCAACGCAGGGAAGGTGAAGGTGGTGAAGCAGTGAGCAGAAGACCCATCGCAGAAACCATCTGGCCGCAGCAGTTACGGAATGTCAGCGGACAGAAAAATTGATGGCAGGAAGATTCTGGGGGCACTTTTTCCTCGTCAACGCCTCCATTCACGGGCAAACCATCCGCCTCTGGCATTTTTCATGACTGAACAAATTGTCATTCTGGATTTTGGCGCGCAGTACACGCAGGTCATCGCCCGGCGCGTGCGCGAGTGCAACGTCTATTCCACCATCCTGCGCTACGACACGCCCGCCAAAGATATCGCGGCGCTGAAACCCAGCGGCATCATCCTGTCCGGCGGGCCGTCGTCGGTTTATGCCAAAGACGCGCCGTTGCCGGACAAGAATATTTTCAAGCTGGGCGTGCCGGTGCTGGGCCTTTGTTACGGCGAGCAGTTGCTGGCGCATTTGCTCGGCGGAAAAGTGGAGAAAGGTCTCCGCCGCGAATACGGCAAGAGCACACTCAAGGTTACGGACGCACGGTGCGCGTTGTTCGCCCGGCTGCCGAGGCAGTTGCAGGTCTGGAATTCGCACGGCGACAAGCTCACCAAACTGCCGCGCGGATTCAAAACCGTCGCCGTCACGGAGAATTCGCCGTTCGCCGCCATCGAGCATCGCGCGAAGCGGTTCTTCGGCCTGCAATTTCATCCCGAAGTCGTCCACACGCCGCGGGGCCGCGAAATCTTCGCCAACTTCGTCCACGGCATCTGCGGCTGCGGCCAGGATTGGACGATGCGCAACTATGTCGAGCAGGCCGTGGAGGAAATCCGCGCGCAGGTCGGCAAAGCAGAAGTGATTCTCGGCTTGAGCGGCGGCGTGGATTCGAGCGTGGCGGCGGCGCTGTTGCACAAGGCCATCGGCGACCAGCTCACCTGCATCTTCGTCAACAACGGCGTGCTCCGCGCGCGCGAGGCCGAGGTCGTGCGGGAAGTTTTCGAGCGCAACTTCAAGGTGAAACTGCAATACGAAAACGCGGCGAAGTTGTTTCTCCGGCGGCTCAAAGGCGTCACCGACCCGGAGCGCAAACGCAAAATCATTGGCCGGACGTTCATCGAAGTATTCCAGGCGGCAACGAAGCGCGCGGGCAAGGCGAAGTTCCTCGCGCAAGGTACGCTTTATCCGGACGTGATCGAGTCCGTGCCCATCGGGGACAATCCCGCCGCGCTCATCAAAAGCCATCACAACGTCGGCGGGCTGCCGAGGAAGATGAAGTTCGCGCTCGTCGAGCCGTTGAAATGTTTGTTCAAGGATGAAGTGCGCCAGCTTGGACTCGAACTCGGCTTGTCCAGGGAAATCGTCTGGCGGCAACCGTTCCCCGGTCCGGGCCTCGCCGTGCGCATCCTGGGGGAAGTGACCCCGGCGCGCTGCAAGATTTTGCGGAACGCGGACGCCATCGTTGTCGAGGAGATGAAATCGGCCGGGCTCTACTACAAGATCTGGCAGAGCTTTGCGGTGTTGCTGCCCGTGCGCAGCGTGGGCGTGATGGGTGACGAGCGCACCTACGATTACACCATCGCCATCCGGGCGGTGGAATCGCAGGACGGCATGACGGCGGATTGGGTGAAGCTGCCTTACGAGATTCTGGAAAAACTTGCCAGCCGTATCATCAACGAAGTGAAAGGCGTGAATCGTTGTGTCTTTGATATTACCAGCAAGCCACCCGGCACAATCGAATGGGAATAGGCGTGAACCCCGATAAACGGCATCGGGGCAGGCCGCTTGCGTTTTCGACATCACCAGCAAGCCACCGGGGACGATTGAGCGGGAGTGAAATTTTGCGGATTCGCGGGACGTTACCGGT
>JALOTT010000152.1 GCA_025457745.1 Verrucomicrobiota bacterium | reverse complement strand
CGCGGCGCGGCGTTGCTGACGGGCGCAGTCCGGCATCCGGTGAAGAGACATCCGCTCAAAACCAGCGTGACGGACAAGGGCCGTAAACAACGACGCATGTTGAACAATAAACCACGCACAGCCCCGAAAGTTTTCGGGGCCGGCGTGGTCGTAGCCTGAAGTCTCCCGGCGAACTACTGCTGCCAGGTGCGCTTCTTGTGCCGATTCAACCGCAGCTTCTTGCGGCGTTTGTGCTTGTTGATTTTCGCCTTGCGGCGTTTTTTAATTGAACCCATAGGTTTCGGAATGGAGTAATGGAGTTTCGCCGCGCGGTCAATACACGACTTTGTTGAGCGGATACTCAATGATGCCTTCCGCGCCCGCGGCCTTGAGTTTGGGGATGAACTCGCGAACGACGTGCTCGTCAATGATCGTTTCGACGGCGACCCAACCCTTCTGGCTCAACCCGGAAATCGTCGGGTTGCGCAGCGCCGGTAATGACGCCAGCAGCTTCGCCAGGTTCTTCTCCGCGATGTTCATCTTGAGACCGACCTTGGCCTCGGCTTCCAGCGCGCCCTTAAGCAGCAGCGCCATGGTTTCGATTTTGCGGCGCTTCCACGGGTTTTTCCATGCCTTGTGATTGGCAATCAAGCGCGGCGTTGAAGCCAGCAACGTGTCCACGACGCGGAGTTTGTTCGCGCGCAACGATGAGCCGGTCTCGGTCAACTCCACAATCGCATCCACCAACTCGTGCGCTTTTACTTCCGTGGCGCCCCAGGAGAACTCGACCTCCGCCTTCACGCCGTGTTTCCGCAGATATTTCTTCGTGAGATTCACGACTTCCGTGGCGATGCGTTTGCCCTTCAAATCCTTCACCGATTTGATGGGCGAATTTTCCGGCACGCACAAAACCCACCGCGCCGGTTGCCGCGTGGCCTTGCTGAACAGAAACTCGCCGACTTCATGCACCTTCGAGTTGTTCTCCACGATCCAATCATGGCCCGTGATGCCGCAATCCAGGTAGCCGTGCTCGACGTAGCGGCTGATCTCCTGCGCGCGGATGACGCGGATTTTCAATTCGTCGTCGTCCACGTAGGGAACATACGAGCGGCTGCTGACCGAGATGTTCCATCCGGCCTTGGCCATTTTTTGAATGGTCGCTTCCTGCAAGCTGCCCTTGGGCAACCCGAAGCTCAGGACTTTCTTGCTCATAAACTGACTTCCGTTCCGCCTGCCGCGCGCCGGCACGGGAATACTTCCTGGCGGATTGCTTCATGCGCGTGGCCGGGTTTATCTGCCAAGTTTGGAGTGGAAACGCGACTCTTTTCTTCTTCGATTTTTTTCACGCCGGTTTCCGTCTTGCCCCCAAGCGGTTTATCAAGTATGAGTGGTAACATGAAAATTGAAAAGGTTCGACAGGCTTTGCACACCCAACCCTTCCGTCCATTCTGGATTCACCTGGCTGACGGCGGGCGGCTTCCCGTGGAGCATGAAGACTTCGTAGCCCTTGAACCTGCCGGACGGGAATTCATCGTTTACTTGCAAAATAATACACACCATGTCGTGGACGTGATGATGGTTACCCGATTGGAAGTGAAGTCGCGAAATGGATCTCATGCGAAGAGGAAGTCATAGGAGGTTCTTTCAAAACCCAACCAAACGAGAAGACGTTCGGGCGGATTATTTCATGCGCAGGGCGGGGTTTATCTGCCAAATCCGGGGTGAAAACGCGAACTTATTCTTTCTGGGAATTCCACCGTAGCCGCGTCTCGGCAGAGCGCCTCAACGTTTTGCACACTTTTAAGATGACGGCTTTCTTGCGAAAGCCGCTACACCCCGCAGCCAATCTTCCAAACCACCCGCCGTCCCCGCACTGAAACGTCTCCCCGCGCAATCGCCGCCACGCACTTCGGATAAAGCTCATGTTCCGCCGCGTGGATCCGCGAGTGCAATGTCTCAGGCGTGTCGTCATCCAGCACCGGCACGGTTTGTTGACCGATGATCGCACCGCAGTCCACCCCCGCGTCCACGAAGTGCACGGTGCAACCCGTCACCTTCACGCCGTGATCCAGCGCCTGCTTCCACGCTTCCAATCCGGGAAACGACGGCAGCAGCGACGGATGAATGTTCACGATGCGTCCTTCGAAGGCGCGCAGGAAATCGCCCTTGAGCACCCGCATGAAACCGGCGAGCACAATCAAATCCACCTTCGCCTCCTGCAACGCGCTCACGTAGGCGCGTTCCGCATCCTCGTCGAGTTTGGTGCGGAATTTGCCCGGCGGAATGAATCGCACCGGAAGATTCCGCTTCCGCGCGTGTTCCAAGATGCCCGCGCTTTCCACGTCGCTTGACACCAGCGCCACTTCGGCTGGCACTTTGCCCGCGGCGATGGCATCGGCAATGGCGACGAAGTTCGAGCCTTTACCCGAACCCAGCACACCCAACCTGAATTCATGTCCACCGTTCACGTGACACTCTTACTGCCGCGCGTGCCGTCCCTGCAAGCCTTGTGTTGCGCCCATGCCTTAGCCGCGCTTGTCAAAGCGCGGAGGGGGTTATCTTGCCGACCTGAACCGCGTTTTCACAAACGCGGCTACCGGGCGCCGGGGATAACCCAGGAAATCAATTTCTTGGAATCTCTCCACGATTCGTGTTTCATCTCCAACAGAAATGGCTACGGACGACACCAACTCATTGATCGAACAGCGCAAGGCCAAGCTCGCCGCGCTGCGCGCCAAGGGCATTGACCCGTTCAAGAACAAATTCACCCCCGCCGAAACCTGCGCCGCCGCCCGCGCTCATTACGTCGAGGGCCGCGAGGTCGCGCTCGCCGGCCGCATCACCGCGCACCGCGACATGGGCAAATCCATGTTCCTCGATATCCGCGACCAGTCCGGGCGCATCCAGATTTACGCGCAGAAGAATGTGCTCGGCGATGAGCAATGGCACATCTTTACGCATCTTGATCTTGGTGATTTCATCGGAGTTCGTGGGACCATGTTCACAACAAAGACGGGGGAGATTTCAGTTAAGCTGGGTGGTAGTGGCACGGGCGTCCCATCCGTAGGACAGGCGTCGCGCCTGTCTCAAATCGAAAAAGAAAATTCAGAGACAGCCGCGACGGCTGCCCCACCCTTCGTCATCCTCACCAAGACGCTGCGCCCGCCGCCAGCCAAGTGGCACGGTTTGGAGGACACGGAGATTCGCTATCGGCAGCGTTACCTCGACCTCATCGGCAATCCTGAGGTGAAGGACGTTTTCCTCAAACGCAGCGCCATCGTGCATGAGATTCGACAATTCTTTCACAGTCGCGGCTACGTGGAAGTGGAGACGCCCGCGATGCAGGCGATTCCCGGCGGCGCGGCAGCGCAACCGTTCAAGACCTTTCACAACGCGCTTGGCTGCGAATTTTACCTCCGCATCGCGCTGGAGCTTTACCACAAGCGGCTGCTCGTGGGCGGCATTGATAAGCTGTTCGAGATCGGCAAGAACTTCCGCAACGAAGGGCTTTCGCCAAGGCACAACCCTGAATTCACGATGCTTGAAGCATATCAGGCGTTCGGCGACTACGAGAGCATGATGCAACTCGTGGAAAACATGGTCTGCAACGTCGCACAGAAATTGCTGGGGACGCTGGTCATCTATCACCCACGAAGGAATTCCCTTCGGACTCGGTTCGATTTTGCAGAGTCACTCATAAACGAGAACCGAAGGGACTCTTTTTCGGATGGGATAAAGGCCCACTACGCCGATTGTTTGGCTGAAATCGACGAATGCAGAAAGCTCGTTTCCGATTTCCCCCAAACTGAGAAGCTAGCATGGCGCTGCAACGGAGCGATTGAATCTCTTCGCACGAAGCTGCAGGTGCTCGATCCGCAGTCTTACCCGGGGTTACAGGGTGATGTTGCCCTGCTGGAAAAAATCGAAAAAAACATCAAACCGTTCACGGAACGCAAGGAGATCAACCTCACACCGCCGTGGCCACGCCGACGCTACAAAGACCTCGTCCGCGAAGTCGCGGGTAAGGATTGGTTCGAAGTCACGCCACAGGAACGTCGTCGCCGTGCGATGGATGATTTGAAACTCGCGGGCGACATCGCCAAGGGCTACGAAGATTTTGAAGTGACTGGCGCAGTGTTTGAAAAGCTGATTGAACCAACAATAAACAATTTCGACCCCATCTTCGTCACGCATCTGCCAAAGGAACTCGTGCCGCTCGCCAAGCTCTCGCCCGACGACCCGACGACTGTTGAAGTCTTCGAGTGCTGCATCAACGGCCAGGAAATTTCGCCCGGCTACACCGAGCAGAACGATCCCATTGCGCAACGCACCACGCTGGAACATCAAGCCGGCGGCGAACAGCAGAAGTTGGACGAAGATTTCCTCGTCGCGCTCGAACACGGCATGCCCCCCGCCGGCGGAATCGGAATCGGAATTGATCGGCTCTGCATGATGTTGCTGGGGCAGGAAAGTATTCGGGATGTGATTTTGTTTCCGCAGTTGAAACCCAAATGAAATAGCGCGTTTATGAAAATCCAAGGCGACTTTTGGCCAGCCGTTTTGTTTTTAGGATGGCTTTGCTTGGTTGGCTGGATATTAAAGGAAACTGAAGGCAGCGAATGGTGGCTGGTGCTCGCCTTTTTTGGGCCAATCATTTTCGCCGTGGCTTTCCAGAGTTGGAAAGAAGACAAAAACCGAAAGGACTAGCATGGGATTTGTTCTCTGCGTTACAGTCGGTTTGATTTCTGTCGGCCATTTGTGGTTCAAAATGCGGGATCGGCAGAAACAGCCGCAACCTTTCGCCGTCCATCTGCTTGATGGAGTCATGGTGTTGGCGACAGTTTTCGGGTGGATAATGGCGGTCGGATTGGTGTTGGCACTTCTCTCCGGTCGTTTTTAGAAAGGAAATATGTTTAGAGATTACAGATACAAAGTGGAATTCAGCAGACACGCTGTTGTGAAACAGAAAGTAACGGACATCAGTTGGCAGGAGTTGGTAAACGTCATTGCCAAGAACTCTTTGCACCAAGTAAAAGCGATTAGATTTCACCACGTCGGTAGCCCCAATGGGACTGCACACCTTGATGGAGGGACGATGCTGACGCTGTGGAAGCAGGTGCAATCGCAAATTGCAAAAACCACTTGAGGCCAACGCTCATCCAGCCCACATTTGTCACGCATCTGCCCAAGGAACTCGTGCCGCTCGCCAAGCTTTCGCCCGACGACCCGACGACCGTCGAAGTCTTCGAGTGCTGCATCAACGGACAGGAGATTGCGCCCGGCTACACCGAACAGAACGATCCCATCGCGCAACGCACCACGTTGGAACATCAAGCCGGCGGCGAGCAGCAGAAGCTGGACGAAGATTTCCTCGTTGCCCTCGAACACGGCATGCCCCCGGCGGGCGGCATCGGCATCGGCATTGACCGCCTGTGCATGATGCTTCTCGGCCAGGAAAGCATCCGCGACGTGATTTTGTTTTCGCAATTGAAACCGAAATAGATTTGCATCAAGTCTTGCAATCCAAAAGTTTCACGAGTTCCTGCTGGAAAATGGCGGCGGGCCTTGGTCTGGCAATTCTCATTGTGGCACCGGTGCGGGGCGCGGAGTGGTCTGCCCAAAGTGCGCCAGAATACGACCAGCTTTTCCAACGCACAAACGGATGGATTGGAGCGGATGGTAATTTCACCGTCGCGCTGACCAATGGTCTTACGCTCTGGCTTTTCAGCGATACCTTTGTAGGCGAAGTGCGCGACGGCCATCGCACTAACGCCAGCATGATCAACAACTCTGCCGCGTGGCAGCATGGCCCTGATCCGGCCAGCACCCGGGTGGAGTTTTTCCACGGCAAATCTTCCGACGGCAAACCGGCAGCGCTCATCACTCCCGCTGACGGCAAAGGTTGGTTCTGGTTGTTTCATGGCGTGATGTCCCGGGGAAAACTGTTTTTGTTCCTCGTGCAAATCGAGCGCACGGACGACAAATCAGTGTTCGGCTTCCGTCAGATTGGCCTTTGGCTCGGTGAAATTTCCAATCCACTTGCACCGCCGACACGCTGGAATGTCACGCAAAAGAAAATTCCGTTCGCGCAATTTGGAACCGGTGACCACCGGTCGTTCGGCTCCGCAGTGCTGGTGACAAATGGTTTTGTTTACATCTACGGCGCACACGAACAAAAGAAATCCGGCAAGAAGATGATCCTGGCGCGTGTGCCGGAAACGGACCTGGAGGAGTTGGCAGCATGGCAGTTTCGAGCGCAGGACGGTTGGACTACGAAGGCTTCTGAAATGGCAGACTTGTGCAGCGGCATGGCGAGCGAGTATTCCGTGTCATGGCTGCCGTCGTTGCGACGATACGTTTTAATCTGCACGGAGAACGGGTTGTCGGACAAAATAGTCGCCCGTACGGCGACGGCACCGTGGGGACCGTGGAGTGAGGCCACGGTGGTTTATCGGTGCCCGGAGTCGGCGTGGGACAAGCGGATTTTTTGCTACTCGGCCAAGGCGCATCCAATGCTCGCCGCGTCGCCCGATGAACTGATCGTGACCTACGCGGCGAATTCATTCGAATTCACTCAGATTTTCAACGATGCGCGACTTTACTGGCCGCGATTTGTGAGGGTGACAATCTCCCAACCTTGATCCGCCAGAATTGTTTATTCCACAGGTTACCACTGCCGCACAGAATGTAACATTGACCTGGTCCGGAAGCGCCGGGCTGCGGTATCGCGTCCAGTACAAGACGAACCTAAGTGATGCTGTCTGGCAAAATCTTTCAGGCGATGTTATCGCCACGAACATCCTCTCCTCCAAGGTGGATGCCCCAGCACCCGGCATAGCACAGCGTTTCTATCGGGTGCTGTTGCTGGACTGATTTGACTCCCGCCTGCTCCTTCCAATAGCAAATGCGAAGTGTGACCGTCTCCGGCCACAGCAACCCGCGCTGGGGCGAATACTTTTTTGTAGTTTTGCTCAAATTATCTTGCTGGAGTTGCGATACGATTTTGTTCTGGCAGTTGAGTCGTGAACGCTTCACCATCAGAAGCAACAAACTTGAAACTTATGAAAACATTCCTCACCTCCATCCTCTTCGTCACAAGCATCATTTCCGGCCCCGCCGCCGAAACGAACACCACACCCCTCAGCCCGTCCGTCGCCAAGGACTCGCGCTGTTTCGAGATGCGCACCTACCACGCCGCACCCGGCAAGTTCGAGGCGATGCACGCGCGCTTTCGCGACCACACTTGCGCGTTGTTCAAGAAGCACGGGATGGAACTGGTCGGCTTCTGGGTTCCCACCGACAAGGACAAGGGCGCGGACAGCACGTTGATTTACCTCCTCGCGCACAAGAGCCGCGATGAAGCAAAAAAGTCATGGGCCGCTTTCGGCAACGATCCCGAATGGATAAAGGCGAAGGCCGAATCCGAGGCCAACGGCAAGCTGGTGGACAAAGCTGAATCCGTGTTTCTATCAGCGACGAATTACTCCCCGTTAAAGTAGGACAGGCGTCCCGCCTGTCTCCAGTTTCATGTTAATTTGAAACAGGCGCGACGCCTGTCCTACATAAACATGCTCACCCTTGCCGGACTCAGCAAAGCCTTTGGCGGTCGTCAGCTTTTTGACGACGTCTCGCTCACGCTCCAAGCCGGCGAGCGCATGGCCATCATCGGGCCGAACGGCGCGGGCAAATCCACGTTGCTAAAAATCATCCTCGGCCACGAAACGCCCGACGCGGGCGAGGTCACGCTGATGCGCGGCACACGCATCGGCTATCTCCCGCAGGAAAGCGAAACCCTCGGCAACGAAAGCGTTCTGGACATCGCCGTGCCGCACGACCACGAGCACGACGGGCAGTTCGTCGCCAAGGCCAAGCAGATTCTCGCCAGCCTGGGCTTCAAGCAGACGGATTTCGCCCGACCCGCGCGTGAGCTTTCGGGCGGTTGGGGCATGCGCGCGCACTTGGCGCGGCTGCTCGCGCAAGAGCCGGACCTGTTGATGCTCGACGAGCCGACGAACCATCTCGACCTCGAAACGCTCCTGTGGTTTCAGGATTATCTGCGGAATTATCCGGGCGCAATCCTGCTCATCTCGCACGACCGGGAGTTTTTGAACCGCCTCTGCACGCACGTCGCCGAGTTGCGCCAATCGCGCGTGCTGCGTTACACGGGCAATTACGATGAATACGTCGAACAACGCGCCGCCGCCGAGGTGACGCTGGTCGCCACCGCCAAGGCGCAACAGCGCGAGATAGATCGGATGCAACTGTTCGTGGACCGTTTCCGCGCGAAAAACACCAAAGCCGCGCAGGCGCAGAGCAAGATGAAGCAGATCGAGCGGCTCAAGGAGGACATGGTCGAGACGCCGGATGGTGATGGGCCGACGGTGGGTTTTCGTTTTCCGCAGCCGCAGCGTAGCGGGCTGCGTGTTATCACGCTGAAGC
>JALOTT010000551.1 GCA_025457745.1 Verrucomicrobiota bacterium | reverse complement strand
TTCCTCCCACGGTTCGAAGCCGACGATCCGATTGTCCTTCACCAGCAGTTTGATGCCGCATTGCATGCCGCAAAAGCAGCAGTGCGTTTTGACGACCTCATCCGGCTCGTCGCGCCCCGGATAGCCCTGCACGGGCGGGAAGTTGAGCGACGGCCCGAATTGGGCAATCAGGTTCTCGGCAGTTACAGGTAAGGTTGCCATGACAATTTATCCGAAGAGTGAACCCGCCTTTTGCCGGGCCTTGAGATGGGCCTTGGCCAGCAAGGCCCGTTTGCCGCGCGGACTGTATTCGATATGCGACTTGCCGTCCTTGCGCGCGTAATTGAAACCCAATTCGGCGGCCACGGCTTTGACATCGTCCACGTGCATTTGCGAATCGAATTCCTCTTTCGTGTGCGGACAAACCGCCTGCGGCCCTTCCGCGCCGGCGCGCCGGTAGATAGCGATGCCCAACTGCGCGGGCCGTTGGATGATGTGGTAAAACTTGCCGAACGGCATCCAGAGCAGGAACAGAATCACCGTGATGGCGTGGGTGATGGCCATAAACTGATGCGCTTTGCCCTCCATAAACTTGTAGTCGAGGCTGATGCCCAAGCCGGTCAGCGAAATGGCCAGCAACAGCAACAACGGCAACCAGTCACCTTCGAACGTCTGGATCGCGATCTGCCCGGCGTGCGTGAGGCGGCGGCGCATCATGATCATCACGCCCACGATGACCAGTATGGCCGACCAGTTCAGCGCGTTGAAGATGATTTCCGCCAGCACGGTATGCAGCGGAAACTCCATCACCTTGAAACCAAAGGTGAAAATCTCATAGGTGTTGATGCCGCCGGGCTTCAACCCGAAGTGAATCCAGCCAAACACCAATGGAAACGTCACGGCAAACGCCAGCAGACAACCCCACGCCATTAACATGTGGCCGTAGCCGCGTGCCTTGCTCCGGTTGCGGATGAACTTCTGGCCGAGGAACTGCACAACAAAATGCTTCGTCAATTCCCAGCCGTAAGCGATGGTGCGTCCGGTGAAGAACAATTTCCAGCCGCGGGCGAAATACCGCCAGGTCGGTGGCCGTTGCAGCCAGACCGTGTAGCGATAGACAATGCCGAAGCAGGCGAAGATGCAGCCAAACAAATAGGCGACCAGCGCCGGGTCAAAGTTGGTCAGATTGCGAGAGCCGACCAAAATCGAAATCACCAGCAGTGCCGTGGCAACGGCAGCTATCCATGCGGCCCGGAGATTAAGCGTGTTGAACATGTGTGCTTGCGGCGGACGCTACAAGTCTATTGAGTCGCCTCTTAAAGTCGAGCGACCAATACCTCTTGGCGTCCGTTTCATTCCAGCGATTGCATCGGAAGTGCAACTGAAAACACTTCTAGCTGCACTGCCCGCCGGACCAGTGTTGCTGGTTACCATTCGGCAAAGAATAGCAGCGCTTCCCATAACAGCGTTTGACTCGAATCAAAGAACTGGCAGTTCTGACCATACGCTCGCCGAATCGCTTTTGACGTGGGTCAATGTGCCGCTTGCACATTGTGATACGATTTTTTTCGTGGCCGACCTAAACGACTTTCAAATCCTTGCGCTTCCATTGGCAGTGGGGTTGGTGGCGTTTTTGTATTCTTCGGTTGGTCACGGTGGGGCGACCGGCTATCTCGCGGCGGCGGCGTTGCTCGGCTTGTCGCCCGCGTTCGCCCGGCCTGGGGCGTTGTGGATGAATTGCGTCGTTGCGAGCATCGCGTTCTGGCGATTTCAACGCGCCCGTTTCTTTGACGCCCAAGTATTCTGGCCGCTGGCGACCGCCTCCATTCCGTGCGCCTGGCTGGGCAGCCGGATGCACCTCGAAGGGCGCGGCTATGCCTTGGTGTTGGGTGCAGCGCTGCTGGCGGCGGGCTGGTTTCTGGGCTGGGGCAAGCGCGACACGACCAGCGAATCACCCCGGCCCATCGGCCTGCCCATAGCCATGCTGGCCGGCGGCGGTCTGGGTTTCCTTGCGGGACTCACCGGCATTGGCGGCGGGGTGTTTCTGACTCCACTGCTGATTTTTCTGAACTGGACACCAGCCAAAGTCGCGGGCGGCATTTCTGCGCTGTTCATCGTGGTCAATTCACTCGCCGGGCTGGCAGGCTTGGGCGGCAAGGCGCTGGTGTGGCAACCTTCATTTCTTGCTCCAATTCTCCTCGGCATCATTGGGGCGCTGCTCGGCACGCATTTTGGCGTGAACCGCTGGCGCACGACTGCCTTTCGCCGCGCGCTCGCAACGGTGTTGTGGATTGCCGCCGCAAAACTCATGCTCAGCGGAAAATAAATATGCGCATTCTCTTCTTTGCTGGTTCAGTGCGGCTGGCCAGAAACTCCGAATACGTCGCACCGGAGGCGCGCTTCACTGACGCCGATGAAGTGGCGTTGATTCCACCGGTGTCGGGCGGCTGAACCCAGAGACACATGGAAATCCACATCCAACTGACGACCGAGCGCATCACGGAGCATCTGCCACCGCCGTCGGCGGCGCTGGGAGCGTGGGGGGAATTTCGCGGTGTGGTGCGGGGCGAGGAAAACGGCGCAACCATTGCGGCCTTGGAATACGAGGCTTACCAGCCGATGGCGGAGCGTGAAATCCGCCGCCTGCTTACGGAGCTTTCGACCGCACAGCCTTGTCTGGCGGCCCGTGTGATTCATCGCCTCGGTATCGTGCCGGTCGGCGAGGCGGCGATTTATGTGGGCATCGCCGGACGGCATCGCGCGGAAGCCTTCGCTTTGCTCACGGCTTTCATGGACCGGTTGAAACGAGACGTGCCGATCTGGAAACGGCGGGCCGTTACGAATCTCAACGTGATTGAGGACCGCACCCCAAACGCCAGCGGACATCCGAAGTCCGGTTCTGTATCTGCGCACTCCGCCAGTGAAGTCGTGACGCTGCTTCGCGAATTGTGTCAACCTTTGGCGACGGAACGAGTCGCCTTGGCGGAGTCTAATGGGCGAGTGCTGCGTGAAGCGGTTTGTGCGCTGGAAGACCAACCGTCTTTCGACCGGTCTTCCGTGGATGGCTACG
>JALOTT010000550.1 GCA_025457745.1 Verrucomicrobiota bacterium | reverse complement strand
GTGCGATCAAAGTTGGAAAAGTGAGCCTTTGTTGAGAGTTGCTGTTGCCGCTTGCAAACTTTGGCATGAAGCTTGACGAGCTTCTGCGGAGGATAGGGCTCTGCGGGGACGCAACCTGAGCGCCGCCAGAAGCCTGGCAAACGGCAGGTCGGGCCGCGTTGGCGGCCCGGCATGCCCTGCCGGAGCCAGTTCCAAAGCGAAAAATCCATCTTTTCTCACATTCTGTGTGCCTCCGACAATTCCAACTTTGATCGCACACAGAATTCCAACTTTGTTTGCTACACGACATGACAGGGCTTTTGTCTTGATTTAACCGAAACCTGAAACATGAGACGCAACCTCGTCCTCGCGCTGCTTGCCGTCTGGTTTCCCGCCGCGCTTGTTGCTGCTGAACCTACGCCCGGCGACAAGCCCAACATCATCCTCGTGATGCCTGACGATCTCGGCTACGGCGATTATGCCTGTCTCGGCAATCCCATCATGCGGACGCCGTCGGTGGACGCGTTCAAGAAGGAGAGCCTGTTGCTGACGCAGTTTCACGTCAGCCCGACCTGTTCGCCCACCCGCTCGGCCCTCATGAGCGGGCGGCATGAATTCAAGAACGGAGTCACGCACACAATCTACGAGCGCGAGCGGATGAGCCTGAAAACGTTCACTCTGGCACAGATGCTCAAGTCCGCTGGTTACACCACCGGTTGAACCGCGCAGCGTCAAAAAAGCAAATTCCTATCAATTTTTGCGCGCGGAAACGCCATGAGAAACTCACAGCGCCTTTGCGTTGAAAAATGTTTTGCGCCCCCTCACGCCGTCTGTTCCGCCGACACGTCAAACCGCCCGAACAGCCAGCCCAGCAACATCACACCGAGACCCGCTTCCAACGCCAGCACCAGCGCCGCCGCCACCGACGCGACGGGCACGGCCAGCACCGCGTTCGTCAGGAATTTTAGCAGGAAGAAAAATCCCGTGAACACTGCCGCCGCCGGTATCAGCGCCACAATGAACGCGAGAAATTGTCCCAGCGCGAAAATCAAACGCTGACCCGTGGCCTCGATGCCGTGCGGCGCATCCTTGCCGGTCTGAAACCACGACGGGAACAACAGCACCGCCGCGTTGGGGATGATGATTGAAATCAGGTTCAACGTCGGCAGCACCACCGCCGCGCCCGCCCCGACCGCCAGCACGAGGCCGGTGGAAAATTTCCCATGCGCGAATGTCACGCCGCACGCCACACCCACGATCAGCAGCAGCCACTGAATGCCCGTGAGGATCACCGCCGGAGCGAGGAGCCGCGCCGTGCCGAGCAAACTGAATCCCATTACCAACGCAATGATCGCCAGCATCACCCACGTTCGCGTCGTGAAAGCGCTGCCGGCGCTGATGAGGTTTTTCCAGAGCAACGCCACGAACGGAACGCCGCCGGAACGCAACTGGAACGGCGGGCGTTTGCTTTTGAGCTTTTTGCCGGTCGTCCCCAATTTGCCCGCCCGCGCGGCGGCGACTTTTTCCGCCAGCTTTTGCGACGCTTCCACCGACGCTTCTTCAAACGCCACGTCCGAGCGGATCACCCACCAGTAATGCGCGGCCATCAAAAGCAACGCCGGCCACACGGCGCCCCAAAACGCCAGCCCACCCGGAGCGAGATACGGCTTCATCACGATTCGAAATGGGTAGAGCAGATACGGCAGCGGGCCGCTCACCAGTGTTTTCTTCAAGTAGTCCACGATGGAATCGGGATTTGCCAGATTCGCGGACGTGAGTTCAGGAAATTCGCGCACGGCCCACGCGCCCACGACGCCCAGCACGGCGAGAGCCAGCACGAGCACGGCGAGGCGGCGTTTCCAGTTCGAAATGCCGCGATCCATCAGCATCGTCAGCGCGAAGGACGAGCCGATAAAGTGCAGATTCAGTGTGGACAGAATCACCCACCAACCCGCCGCATGAATCAGCCAGCGTCCGCCCGCGCCGTACCGGCTGGAGAGGAGCGTGAAAATGAGGACGGTGAATAGAATCCCCAGTTGCGACCGCAGCAGTTTGAAATGAATCAATCCGCGCCGGCCCACGGGCGCGGGAAACAAGAACGCCACTTCCGCCTCGGTGAACGCCAGCGCGGCGCGTTTGCGCGGAAAGATCCACGCGAGAAAAACAACGACGAACAGAATCAGCGCGCCGAGGGATTCGTAGAACAGCGGGTCAACCGGCAAAACCGGCATGGACGCAGTCTGCCCCGCGCCCCACTGTCCGCGCCTGACAAACAGGACCCGGAAGAAATACCAATAGAAATAAAGTCCGCCGACGATGGCGCCGATGAGGTATTTCGGCTGCTTGAGCCGCTTGAACCGCATCGTGAGGCGGTTCTTCACCGAGTGAAACTGAAGATAGAAAAGCGCGGAGATCATAGACCAAACCTTCACCTTGACCCTCTCCCATCCGACTCGCCGCGCTGTCGCGCCGTCGCAGCGGGTGGGAGAGGGAACAGCAAAGCACATCTCACAAAATATCCGAGCGCGTCCGTTTCGCCGACAGACTGACGATCATTCTCCCTCTCCCGTCGGATGGGAGAGGGCCGGGGTGAGGGGAAATTACGCATGAATTCAAGTCTTCGGCGCATCAGCAACGACGGGCGGTGGTGCGGGCGGTTCACTCGTGGCGCGGAAGAAGATTTCTTCGAGGTTCGCATCGCCGGGTTGCTGTGAAAACTTCCGGGTGATTTCCGCCAGCGTCCCGTCAATCACCTTCCGCCCGTTTTTCAGAATGAGGATGTGCGAGCAGATTTCCTGGACGAGGTGCAACAGGTGGGAACTGATGATGATGGCCGCGCCATCACGCGCCCGTTTCAGAATCGAATCCTTCATCCGCCGGATGCCGAGCGGGTCCAACCCGGTGAGCGGTTCGTCGAAGAAAATGACCTTGGGCGAGTGCAGCAAACCGCAGGCGAGGGCGAGTTTTTGTTTCATGCCGCGCGAGAGTTCACCCGGCAGTTTGTCCCGCTTGTCCATGATTTCGAGTTCCTGCAGCAGCGGCGTGGCGAGTTGCTCCCAGTTCGCGACCTGATAAATCCGCGCCACAAAGTTCAAGTGCTGCCAGACAGTGAGGTAATCGAACAGCCGCGGCTCGTCGGTGAGAAACGCGAGTTGCTGCTTGGCCGGGATCGGGGCTTGCGCCAGGGCGCTCCCGCAAACGCGGATGTCGCCGCGCGTAGGCGGGATGATGCCGGCCAGACAGCGAAGCGTCGTTGTCTTGCCTGCGCCGTTTGGGCCGACGAGGCCCATCACTTCGCCAAGCTGGACGGAAAATGAGAGTTCGTTTACGGCAACAAAATCGCCGTAGAGCTTGGTGAGACCCTGGACTTCGATCATGCGGACGGAAGTTATCAGCGGGGCGAAAGTGAGTAAAGCCCGCGACCTACGTTTGGAGTTCAAGCTTTAGCTTGCGCGGAACCCGCTAAAGCGTGAACTCCAAATCGGCCATGTAAAATAATGTCTTGGCAAACGGCGCGCGCGGTCTTATCAAGGCAACGTTCTTTGACAGCGATGGATGAATTGTCCATCAAGATCACAGCCAGGCGACAGGGAACCCCGTGAAAATCGGGGACGGTTGCGCCACTGTAACGGACTACAAACTCCCACAGGCCACTGGTCACCGACCGGGAAGGCGGGAGCGAGGTTAAGCCCGAAGTCAGGATATCGGTCTGGTTGTGCTCGTCGCGGCCCCGTTCACGCGGGGCCAACTTCTCCGCA
>JALOTT010000549.1 GCA_025457745.1 Verrucomicrobiota bacterium | reverse complement strand
GCAAGGATGCAGGAGGTAGAGCAATGCAGGAGCAATTGCCGAGGACGCCCGGAGTAATCTCGCCGCCCCGACCAATAAAAACAGGGACCAAGGAGAAATCCGGGTCCCTTTATTTTGTCTTGAAATCCCTGGTAACCCCCCCCGTACCTGGTAAATTCACCAATCGCACGGCCACGCATGGAAAGCGGTGCATCACGAAAAAATAAGTACGACCAAACCATCAGAGCCCTTGATCTGCCCAACAAACTTGCCTTGACTGAAGACTGACACCTGGGGAACTTCAAAGAGGTGCAGACGAAACAAAAGGAGAGCTTGAAAGAGATTATAAGTGAAATTATAATTCCTTTGAGTTTGGAGTAGGTCCTCAGCGGAGTATGCAATCATGCCTGCGGTCATGAAAATTCGGAAAGTTGGCGGTTCTCTGGGGATCATTATTCCCAAGGACGAGATTGAGCGCATGCACCTGAAGGAAGGTGACGAACTCTTTGGCCTGCCGGATGATGATGGCCTTCGTCTTCAGGTCAGAGACCCGTCGTTCGAGCGCAAGCTGAAGGCTTTTGAGAACACTCGGCGTCAGTTTCGAAATGCCTTGCATGAGTTGGCGAAGTGAGACATGCCAATATGGCTGGAGTCGCGTGAAATAAGGTTCTTCCATCAACAGCTCATCGAGGAACACGGTGGGCTGCATGGTTTGCGAGATGAGGGCGCGCTGGATTCAACACTGGCGCGCCCTCGCCATTTGTTGGCCTACCATCCTGATTCGACCATACACAAGCTGGCCGCCACTTACGGCTTTGACTTTGCCAGGAACCACGTTTTTGTTGATGGGAACAAGCGAATCGCCTTGGCAGCTGTAAACGTTTTTCTGCAAATCAACGGCGCAAACCTGGCAGCGGACGAGGCTGAGGCAGTAATAATAATCAACGAGGTAGCTGGCGGCGCGATGAAGGAAAACGACTTTGCTGACTGGATCTCCGCTCGTTCCGCCTCCTTTGATTTGGATGCGGAATAGACTTCTTCTAGCCACCTCAGGGGGGCTTTCTCAATTGACGAATTCATCGGTGTGATGACAAGATTGCGCTGTGGCCCATCAGGGCCAGTCTACGGGGGTTCCAAATGCAGTTCATGACGTCGCCACAGGGGTGTGGCGGTTCCTTGCGCCTGTCGCGAAGCCGTATCGTTGTCGCTCGCCTGGCGCCTGTACTCTTTCTCCTTCTGTTGTCACCGCAAGCGGGTTTCGGGGCGACGCCGCCGACCTGGAATCTGGCGCCATGGCAGTCGCCGAACGGCGTCGTGCTGGCCGTGCCCGGCATCGCGCCGATGGAAACCGAGACCCAGTCCGCAACGATTTCCGTGGGGGTTCCCATCGACATTGCCGGCGATGGGCGTCCGGAAGTGTTTTTCTGCCACGGCGTTATCGTACCGAATCCGCCCGTAGCACAGCCCTGCCGGATCATCGAATTGGGCCCGGACGGCTCGGTAGAGGATCGCTCCTTCGCTTTGCTGGGGCCGGAACTTCCCGCTGTGATCGGGAATCGCGAAATCACCGTGGCCGACTTCAACGGTGATGATCAGCCGGACATCTTTGTGGGCGCCTCGGGCTACGACGCGGATCCCTTTCCGGGGGAGCGCAACGTGTTGCCGGTGTCGCGCCCGGACGGCACGTATGAGAATCGCTCCGCCTCGCTGCCGGTAGTGCCCGACTTCACGCACTCCACCACCGCCGCGGATCTGGAAGGCGATGGCGACATCGATATCATGGTCGGCAACCTCGGGCTTGTTGTGGATCCGGCGAAGACCTACTTGCTGATCAACGACGGCGACGGCAACTTCGTCCAGGACACCAGCCGGCTGCCGGCGACGCTGGCCGACCGGGAAGAGTTTTACACGGACTTCCTGCTGGTCGACGCGAATGGCGATGGCTTTCCCGACCTGTTCATGGGGACCTGGATGCCGTGCTGCCCTTCGGCCATCCTGCTCAACGACGGCAGCGGCAGCTTCGCCAATCTCCCGCGCATCGAATTGCCGCCCGGGCCGCTGGGCGCGGGCAACGAGAACGTCCAGGACGCCGTGGCGATGATGCTCAACGACGACGAGCTTCCGGATCTCGTTGTCCTCTCGACACTGCGCGAATACGCGGGCACCGGCGTCCAGGCGCTGGTGAGTAACGGCGACGGGACGTTTCGCGACGAATCCGCGACCCGTTTCGGGGTCAACGCGGCGCGGCTCACGGGCGACTACTACGGCAACCTGCGGCTGGCCGACCTCAATGCCGACGGCGCCATGGATTTCCATTACGGCAATGGGCTCGACACCCAAGGCCGCTACTGGATCTGCTGCCCGCCAACTACCTGGGCCTGCCGCATGGTCTTGGCGCCCATTCGCTCGATTTCGACGGCGACGGCCGGCCGGACCAGTTGCAGTTGGGTAACGCTGCCGAAGGCAAACTCTTCTACCGCAGTTTCTTCAACGCCACGCCGGTATCCGCCGCCGACCTGGCGCTCGTCCAGCTCGACGCGCCTGCGGGAACGATTGCCCAGGGCGCCGCGATTACCGTCGACGCCGCGGTGACGAACGTGGGCGGCTACCGGTCCGACCCGTTCGCCATCCGCTACCTGGCGTCGCTCGACAATGTTCTTTCCGCTGCGGACGTGCTGCTGGGCAAGGAAAACCGGGCCGCGCTGCCTGCCGGCCAGGACTCCGGCGGTTCGTTCAACGTGACGATTCCGGCCCTTCTCCCCCCTGGAACGTACTTCATTGGCGCCGTCATCGACAGCAACGACGGCAACAGCGCCAATAACCGCAAGCTCGCCAATCAAGCGGTGACCGTGACGGCGAACGCCGAATTCCAGATCAACGCCGGCCTGAACGACGCCTGGTACGACCCGGCAACGGCCGGCCAGGGATTCTTCATCACGGTATTTCCCGCCCGCCAGGAGATGTTCCTTGCCTGGTTCACCTACGATCTGTCGCGTCCTCCGGCCAATGTCACGGCCCAGCTCGGCGAGCCCGGCCATCGCTGGATCACGGCCCAGGGACCCTACGCCGGCGACACCGCGACGCTGGGGATCACCATCAGCGAGGGCGGGGTATTCGATGCATCCGTGCCGGCACCGGCGAACCGGGCAGGCGGGACGCTGACGGTCACCTTCTCGAGCTGCACGGCCGGCGAGGTGGCGTATGAGATGCCTGCACTTGGCCGGTCAGGGACTGTGCCGATCCAGCGCATCGCGCTCGACAACGTACCGGAGTGTGAGGAGTCCCAGGGCAATCCGTGACGCATATCAGCGCGCGGCCCTCCGGATCGTGTTATGCACAATA
>JALOTT010000151.1 GCA_025457745.1 Verrucomicrobiota bacterium | reverse complement strand
GCGAAACGCGGGCGACGTGGCGGTGAGCAACGCGGTGGTGGCTTTCTATGACGGCAACCCCACCAACAGTGGTGTGCTCATCACGAATGTCGCGGTGACTGGCTGGCTTGAAGGGGCAGCCACGAACACAGTCAGCGCGCTTTGGGTGGTGCCCGAGCCAGCGACGAATCACGTCCTGTATGCCGTGGCAGACCCGGCGGGCGCGCTCACGGAGTTTGACGAGGCGAACAACACGCAGTCATTGAGCATCGGCGGGACGGATTTGGCAGTGTCACTGGTCAGCCAGTCGGCGGAAACGAATGGAGCAGTCCGGGTAATCGCGCAGGTGCAGAATCTCGGCGCGCCGTCAGCGACGAACTCGGTGCTGGCGATCCGGCGGTTTGCAAACACAAATGCTCCGCTGGCCACGGTCGCGATCCCGATGCTTGAACCCGGTCGGCTGGCGCAAGTGGCGCTCGATCTGCCCGCTGGCACGCAACCCGAGGGCGAACAGGTTTACACTCTGCGCGCGGATGAAACTCTGGTGACGAGGACAGTTTTGAAGCGCAATATGCCTTCCTCAGTTCCACCAACGCCGCCGACGCGCTGCTGGATTATGACAGCGACGGTCTGAGCAACCTGGCAGAATATCGGGCCGGCACCGCACCGAACGATCCGTTGTCGTATCTGCGGATGACCTCAATCACGGTGGGCGGCACCAATGGCGTCGAGATCGCGTGGGGTTCGGCGACGAACAAGCTCTACACCGTCCAACGGGCCGAGGTTTTGGGGTCGGGATTCACGAACGTTGTGGAGCACGTTCTTTCCACGCCACCGGAGAATGTTCACCTCGACACGTCGGCAACGAATGCGGCGGCGTTGTTCTACCGGGTCAAGGTGGAGTAATGAGCGGGGCGTCGTCGTTCCATGACACCAGTCGAGACGACCGGTGGGACGGTGGCAGCCGAGACGGCTGCCCCACTACGCAAACGTCCGCAAGTTCCACTCGTCCACCAACTCCTTTGGAATCTCTCCGAGGAACCGCGCCGGTGGTTGAGCATGAGTGAGATCATGTCCGGCCCGTAAATTCATTGCTTGCAAAACTCGGCTTCCAACGGCGGTGGACTTGGTTTATACTCCTGCCATGCGAACCCTGGCGGAAGATACCCGGCCTGAGGCTGAACGCGTGTTGATCGGGTTGTTGCGCGGCGCCTCACCGAAACGCAAGCTGGCCATGGTGCTCAGTGCCAATCGCACCGCGCGCCTGCTGGCGTTGACGGGGCTGCGCGAACGTCATCCCGGCGAATCGCGGGCGCGACTTCAGCGTCGTTTGGCGGACTTTTGGCTTGGGCCTGAGCTGGCCACCAAGGTTTACGGTCCGTTGCCCGACCATGAATGAGGCCGAGACGGAACTGCTGACCGCTGTGGCCCGCGTGGTAGCGGCGTTTGAAAAGCTTGGCGTGGACTACTGGGTCGGTGGCTCACTGGCCAGCAGCGTGTTCGGCGAGCCGCGTCAGACGGTGGATGCCGATTTGGTGGCGTGCCTGCTGGGCCGGCACGCCGAGCCGTTGGTGCGGCAACTCGCCGGTGAATTTTACGCAGACCTTCCGGCCATATTGGCTGCGACTCAGGCTCAAGGCTCGTTCAACCTCATCCACTTGGAAACCATGTGCAAAGTGGATGTGTTTGTCTCCTGGCGCACCCCGTTCGGACAATCCCAACTTTCCCGGCGTGAAAAGAAAACCGTGGGCCAAGCCTCGCCCCTGGAGTTGTTTTTTGCCTCCGCGGAAGACACGGTTCTGGCCAAGCTCCACTGGTACCGGAAGGGCGGCGAGGTTTCCGACCGTCAGTGGCGGGATTTGCTCGGAGTCCTCAAAGTGCAAGCCGGCGCCTTGGACACGGACTATTTAAGACATTGGGCTGGTGAGCTTGAGGTCGCTGACCTGCTGCACAGGGCGTTCGACGAAGCCGGTTTGTGAGGCTCGTGAAGCAGGAGAGGCGTCGCGTCGTCGTTCCATGACACCAGTCGAGACGACCGGTGGGACGGTGGCAGCCGAGACGGCTGCCCCACTACGCGAACGCCCGCAAGTTCCATTCGTCCACCAACTCCTTCGGGATCTCTCCGATAAACCGTGACGGTTGTTGCATGGTGGCGCCGCTGTTGCCGTAGCCGGCGCGGATGAGCGGATAGCTCAGGTAAACCTCATTGCGAGCGCGGGTGATGGCCACGTAGAACAACCGCCGTTCTTCCTCCTCGCCTTCCTCGGTTTCCATTGAGCGCGCGGACGGAAACAAGCCGTCGCAGAGCATGATGACGAACACGACGTCGAACTCCAACCCTTTCGCCTGGTGAATCGTCGAGAGCCGGATGCGCTCGTCGTCGCGGTCGGCGGGTTGCTTGTCGGCCTCAGCTTCGACATTGGTCAGCAGCGCCATTTGCGTCAGGAATTCTTCGACCGTCTCAAACTGTTGCGCGAAAATCGCGAGTTGTTTCAAGTCGTCGAGGCGAGAGCGGTAGTTGGCGAAGTTTTCCTTCAGGTAATCGTCGTAGCCGGCTTCGATGACGATGGGGATCATCTTCGCCGCGCTGGTGCGAACGGTTTTCTCCTCAAGCTGGGCGACAGTGGCGGCGAATTGCGACCAGGCGGTCACAGCTTTCTTCGGGACACTGGCGGAGCATTTCTGAAGTGCCGTGGCAATCGGCGAACGTATTGCGTGTTGCGTGTTACGTGAGCCGGCTTCAAAAGATTTCCACAACTTTTCCGCGCCTTTGCCGCCGACGCCGGGCAAAAGCTGAACCAGCCGTTTGAACGCGAGTTCATCGCGCGGGTTGGAAACAAGTTTCAAGTACGCGGTCACGTCCTTGATGTGCGCCTGCTCAAAGAACCGGATGCCGCTGGTGATGCTGAACGGGATGTTGCGCCGCGTGAATTCGAGTTGAAGCTCAAGCGCGTGGAAGTGCGAGCGGTAAAGTACGGCCATCTTGTTCAAGTCCATCCCCTCATCGCGCAGTTCGAGCACGCGTTGCGCAACAAACGCGGCCTGCTCGGCGGCGTCGCCGCAAGTCACGAGCGCGGGTTTGCTGCCGGACTTGCGCGCGGGCGTCAGTTGCTTGGCAAACTGGTTCACATTTGCGGCGATGGCCGCATTGGCCGCGTTCAGAATCTCCGGCGTGCTGCGGTAGTTCGTCTCAATCTTGTAGGTCTTGGCATTCGGGTAGCGCTCCGGAAACTTGAGGATGTTCGCAAAGTTCGCGCCGCGCCAGGCGTAGATGCTTTGCGCGTCATCACCGACGACCATGACGTTGTGATGCCGTGCGGCCAGTAAATCAATCAAGTCACTCTGGAGCTTGTTCGTGTCTTGGTATTCGTCCACGAGAATGAATTGGAAACGGCGCTGGTAATGTTCGCGCACCTCTTCGTGGTCACGGAGTAGCTTGAGCCAGAGTACGAGCAGATCGTCGAAGTCCATCGCGTTCGTTGCGCGCTTGCGGGCGGCGTAACGCTTTTGCACGTCCTCGATCTGCAACGCGAGCGTATCGAAATAGCCGTATTCCTCGCCGAGAATCTGCGGGATGGGCTTCTCGGTGTTGACCGCGAGCGAAAAAATATCACCCAGCACTTCGGCTTTCGGAAATCGCGTTGCCTTCACGTCAATGTCCGACTCGCCAACACAGGTCGAGATGAGATGTTTGGCATCCTCGCGGTCCATGATGGTGAAATCGCGCTCGAAGCCGAGCAGCTTCGCGTGCTGGCGCAGGATGCGATTGCCGATGGAGTGAAATGTGCCGCCCCAGAGTGAAGCCATTTCCTGTTCCAGCAAATCCGCCACGCGCCGCATCATTTCACCGGCGGCCTTGTTCGTGAAGGTCAGCAGCAGGATGCGGTCGGGCGGAATGCCTTGTTCGAGCAGATACGCGACGCGATACGTGAGCGTGCGCGTCTTGCCGGAACCCGCGCCCGCAATGACCAGCGCCGGGCCGGGGGGCGCGATGACGGCGGCAAGTTGCTGTTCGTTGAGTTCGCGCGCGTAATCAATCTGCAAATGAACGGCAGATTGAAACGGTTGCAGGACGTAGTCGCGTGACACGAGAACAGGCTAAAGCTCCAAGCTCCAAATTCCAAGCAACAGAAAATTCTCAACGGTCGAAAAGCTCGAACCAGGCTGAAATGATTTGATTCCGAGCGAATCGTTCGCACAATTTACCCCGTGATTTGCAACGCGCGTTTTTTTCGGCACAAGTCAAAACCTCGCTCAAATGCCCTCCGGCTCTGGATGGGGGTTCTTCTGATGGCGTTCGTATCCGTTCGTTCGCTGGCCAACGAAGGTGACGGGCGTTTCGCCACCAACCCGTCCCCCGCGCTCGGCGAAATCACCACGCTGCCGCCGGTGTTCGTCACGGCGCAAAAGGAAATCACTGACGCACAGAACACGCCGCTCAGCGTCTCCGCCGTGACGGCGCAAACCATTGAAGACGCCAAGATCAACTCGGTCCGCGATGCCTCAATCTACGCGCCGAATGTCGTGATGACGGATTTTTCCGCGCGCAAACTCAGCAACCCCCGCTTCCGTGGCCTCGGTGCCAGCCCGAACAATCCCGCTGTCACGACCTACTACGATGGCGTGCCGCAATTCAGCGCCACTTCTTCGTCCATCGAACTGCTGGACGTGGAACAGATCGAGTTCGTGCGCGGGCCGCAGGGAGCGCTGTTTGGGCGCAACACGGTTGGTGGCCTCATCAACATCAACAGCACACGCCCGTCCTTGAAGGATTGGGTGGCCAGCGCTACCGGCACCTATGGCAACTATGATTTATGGGACGGACGCGCCTCCGTGTCCGCTCCGATGGTCGAGGACAAACTCGGTTTCGGCGTTGGCTTCGGCTGGTCGTCGCGCGAAGGCTACACAAAGAATGACGTTACGGGTCACGACCTCGATAGCCGCGAGGCGTTCTTCGGCAAGGGCCAACTATTGTGGCTGCCCACTGAGCGGTGGGAAGTCCGCCTGTTGCTTACCGGTGAGCAAGCCCGCGACGGCGACTACGCGCTCGGCGACCTCACGGCCATTCGCGCCAGGCCGCACCATGTGGCGCGCAACTTCGAAGGTTTCACCCGCCGCGATCTGATCGCGCCAACCCTGCTGGCGAATTACTTCGGCGAGCGCGTGGACTTTTCGCTGATCACCGGCGGCGTCTGGTGGAAGACCGCCGACGAAACGGACCTGGACTACACGCCCGCGCCCCTCGGCACGCGGCACAACGAAGAGCAGGACGTTCAGTTCACGCAGGAAATCCGGCTCGCCTCGGCGAAGGACGCGCCGTGGCGGCTCTGCGATAACGCTTCGCTCAAATGGCAGGGCGGCGTTTTCTTTTTTATTCAAAACTACGAGCAGGAGGCGTTCAATGATCTCAACCCGCCGCTTTCGCCGGTGTCGTTGCGCAGTGCGTCGCAGGCGAGGTTGGATGACATCGGCCTTGGTATTTATGGTCAAGCCACGCTGATGCTTTGGGAAAAGCTTGATTTGACGGTGGGTGCGCGCGGCGATGTTGAAAGCAAGGAAGCAACCTTGCGATCCTTCACGACGCCCGCACTGAGCCCGCCCGGCCGGCAGAACCTGAGCGACGACTTCAGCGAATGCACGCCACAGTTCTCCGCGATGTATCACATTACACCCGACTGCGCTGCGTACGCCACGGCGGCGCGTGGTTTCAAGGCGGGCGGCTTTAATTCGTCGTCGCCCCCGGGCACCGAGCGTTACGGGCAGGAGGACACTTGGAATTACGAAGCGGGTTTCAAGACGGAGTGGTGCAACCACCGTCTCACCGCGAACTTCGCCGCGTTTTATACCTGCTGGGACAACCTCCAACTCAATGTGCGGAATCCATTTGTGCCCGGGCAATTTTACATTGCCAACGTCGGCTCGGCGGACAGCAAAGGCGTGGAGTTCGAGTTGAACGCGCGGCCAGTCGAGGGCTGGGATGTGTTCGCCAGCGTCGGTTACGATGAAGCAAGATTTCTTTCCGGCAGTGAGTCGAGCGGTGCGAGCGTGGCGGGAAATCGCGTGCCTTTCACGCCGGACTACACCGCCAACGCCGGGATGCAATACGCCTTCGCTTGCTGCAAGGAAGCGACGCTTTACGCTCGCGCTGAAGTCATCGTGCACGGACGTTTTTTTTACGACGATCAAAACAGCGCGTCCCAAGCCGCGTACACCTTGGCGAACTTTCGCGCGGGCATGCGAGGCAAACACTGGTTCGCGGAGGGTTGGGTGAAGAACGCGTTCGACGCGAACTATGTACCGGTGGCGCTGGCATATCCGGGCCTCGCACCCTCCGGTCTCATCGGTGAAAGCGGTGCGCCGGTGACGTTTGGCCTGACGGCGGGGGTGCGGTTCTGATATGAAGAGGGGAGGAAGGCAGGAACGTTGATGGCAAGAAGATGGGGAATCCCGTGAATTCATCTTCTTGCCACCAATTTTCTTGCCTTCATTTCTCCACAACCTAACTTCTTTGCATGGATCAAACGCAGCAGTTGCCGGAATACCTTGCGGTCTTGATGCTTTTCGCGCTCGCGGTGGCGGCGACGGGCGGGATGATCGGGTTTTCCATGTTGCTCGGCAAACGCGGCGGTCGTAACCGGGCCAAGGACACCGCCTACGAGTGCGGCATGATCCCCGTGGGCGAAGGCAGCACGCGGATGTCCGTGAAGTTCTACCTCGTGGCGATGCTGTTCATCCTGTTCGATATCGAAGTCGTGTTCATGTATCCGTGGGCCGTGGTTTACAAAACGATGCTGGCGGACGCCGCGACGCGAAACCTGATTCTTGGCTCAATGGTTTCATTTCTCGGAATTCTGTTCGTTGGCTACATCTACGCCGTGAAGAAACGGGCGTTTGATTGGAAGGCCTGACGGTCGGTTAAAACGGTGAACCGTTAAATCGTTAAAACGGGCAGCACGGGAATTAATTGCCATTCCAGATGATTCAACGCTTCAACGATGTAACGATTCAACAAACCATGATCAAATTTGGCACCTCCGGCTGGCGCGGCATCATCGCGCGGGATTTTACCTTCGACAATGTGCGGCTCGCCGCGCAGGGCATCGCCCAATACTTGCGGGCGGAACTGGCGGATCCCGAGTCCCGGCTTTTCAAACGGCGGCCACTGGTGATTATCGGCTACGATACACGCTTTCTCGGTCGCGAGTTCTCGCTGGCGGCGGCCGAAGTTCTCGCGAGCAATGGGCTCGAGCCGCTGCTCTGCAACCGCGACACGCCTACGCCGGTCATCTCGCACAACATTCGCGTGCGAAAAGCCATCGGCGGCATCAACATGACCGCCAGCCACAATACCGCCGAGTATCAAGGGTTGAAATTTTCCACGAGCAATGGCGCGCCCGCGTCGCCCGAAGTCACGAAACGGATTGAGGCGAATTGCGCGAGTTTATTGGAGCGCCACTGGGCTTTTAAAGGCGCGGTGATCGGCACGTTCCAGTGCAAGACCTTCGACCCGCAGCCGGCTTACTTCAAACAGCTCAACCAGCTCGTGGACTTCGCGGCGATCAAGAAGGCGAAGATGAAGATTGCAGTCGAATTGATGTATGGCACCGGTCACGGTTATCTCGACGCGCTGCTCGAAAAGGCCGGCGCGAAGATCACGGTTTTCCACAACGAACTGAATCCGCTTTTTGGCGGGCATCATCCCGAACCGGACGCACACGGCATGGCTGAGGTCAGCCGGTTCGTGCGCAGCGGCAAGGCGCAACTTGGCCTCGGGCTGGACGGCGACGCGGACCGGTTTGGCATCGTGGACAAGGACGGTACCTGGCTAACACCGAATCAAATTCTCGCGCTGACGCTTTATCACCTGAGGAAGAATCGCGGTTGGACGGGCGCGGTTGTCCGCACCGTGCCGACAAGTCATCAAGTGGACGCCGTGGCGGAAATGCTGGGCGTGAAGGTTCACGAGACGCCCGTTGGCTTCAAATACATCGGCGCGCTGATGGAGAGCGAGCCAATCATTGTCGGCGGTGAGGAATCCGGCGGCTTGAGTGTGAAGGGCCACGTGCCGGAGAAGGACGGCATCCTGGCGTGTCTGCTCATGGCCGAACTCGTGGCGACCGAACGCAAATCACTGGGACAGATTTTGAAGGACCTCGCGAGACAAACCGGCGAGTTCCACACCGAGCGCATTAACATTCCCATCCAACCTGCGAGCAAAGGCGCCATCATGACGAAACTTGGCGCGGGTTTGGAAAGCATCGGCCAGTTCAAGGTGGAAAAGTTCATCACGACGGATGGCTACAAGTTTCTGTTGCCGAATCACGAATGGGTCGCCTTCCGCGCCAGCGGCACCGAACCGTTGTTCCGCTGCTACATCGAAGCGAAATCGGCGGCGCACCTAAGACAACTTCGCGGCTTTTGTCGTGCGCTGCTCGCCACCTGAGAGGGCGTGTTTTCAGCGCGTCGGTGGTGGCGCAAGGCAGCGGAGCAGGGGAGATACGTATCAGGGTCGAAGCGCTATTCAATCGCGATTTGATTTCCATGGACCGTCAGAGTGCGCCGGAAAAACGTGTCGAAGCCAGCTGATTCACGCTCACCGCAGGTCAGGGCGGTAAAATGCGGAGGGCAAACGGCACGCGCCAGCGTTTCTGCCCAAGGTTGCGGCGTCCGGCAAACAGATGCGGCGAGGCCAGGAAAAAAGCCAAAATAGTCCGGCTGCCGCGTTTTGTGGCATGGCGCGTGGTGTAGTGTGCATCAATGAGCACCACAGAGTTTGGCGGCAACTTACAGGTATTCTGGGACAACCAGCCCGGAATGGCGCTGCTATTTATATTGGGGGTCGGGCTTTTCTTCTACATCGTGGTGGACACTTGGCGGCTCAAACACAGCCACCGGCGTTTGCATTGATGCGCTTGAAGAAGAGTCGCCCGCGTCAATTTACTTTCACTTCGGCCACGACTTTCCGTCGGCCTTTGTACCGCAGACGTTGACTTTGCCCATGCCTGGGAGGAGAT
>JALOTT010000150.1 GCA_025457745.1 Verrucomicrobiota bacterium | reverse complement strand
ACGGCGTCCTCGCCGCTCAAACCGGATTCACGCACTCGCTGCAACGACGCCAGCACGCGGGCGTAATCCTTCGGCAGCGCCTTCACGAACTTCGGCAGGTATTCCTTCCACGACACGAGCACGGTTGCCGCACGCCGGCTGCCGGTGTATTCCTCGTGCCGCTCGATCAGGCGCTTCACCTCGGCGATTTCCGCCTCGTCCACCAGCGGGCCTAGCGTGACCATCTCCGGGTTGCAGCGTGTCGCGAAGTCGCCATCGAGGTCGAGCACGTAGCCGATGCCGCCCGACATCCCCGCGGCGAAATTGCGCCCCGTGCGGCCCAGCACGACGACACGTCCCCCGGTCATGTATTCGCAACCGTGGTCGCCGATGCCCTCGACCACCGCGCTCACGCCGGAGTTGCGGACGCAGAAACGTTCGCCCGCGACGCCGCTGATGTAAGCTTCACCGCTGGTCGCACCGTACAAAGCCACGTTGCCGATGATGATGTTCTCCTCGGGCGCAAAAGTTGAGCCTCTGGGCGGATGCACGATGAGCTTCGCGCCGGAAAGACCCTTGCCGAAATAATCGTTGGCGTCCCCCGCGAGCGCGAACGTGATGCCCGGCGGCATGAAGGCACCGAAGCTTTGCCCGGCCGAGCCTTTGAAATGCAGGAGGATCGTATCCTCCGGCAGGCCGTCGGCCCCGTGGCGACGTGTAACTTCGCTGCCGAGCATCGTGCCGACAACGCGGTTCGAGTTGCGGACGGGGATGGTCGCGCGCACGGGTTCACGGTTTTCAAGCGCGGGCGCGCACAAGCGCAGAAGCATCTGGCGATCCATCGTCTTGTCGAGTTCGTGATCCTGCAAATCCTGGCAGAACCGTTTCACAAACGGCGAGACTTCCGGCTGGTAGAACACGCTGGAAAAGTCCAGGCCGCGCGCCTTCCAATGCTCGAGGGCGGCGCGGATTTCCAGTTTGTCGCTGCGGCCAACCAGGTTGTTCAACGTGCGGAAGCCGAGCTTTGCCATGAGTTCGCGGACTTCCTGCGCGATGAAGCGCATGAAGTTCACCACGTCTTCCGGCTTGCCCGCAAAGTTTTTACGGAGCTTCGGGTCTTGTGTGGCCACACCGACCGGGCAGGTGTTCTTGTGGCAGACGCGCATCAGGATGCAGCCCACCGAAACGAGCGGCGCGGTGGCAAAACCGAATTCCTCCGCGCCCAGCAACGCGGCCACGACCACGTCGCGTCCGGTCTTCATCTGGCCGTCGCACTCCACGGCAATGCGCCCGCGGAGATTGTTCAGCAACAGCGTCTGGTGCGTTTCCGCCAGCCCCAGTTCCCACGGCACGCCGGCATGCTTGATGGCAGTGAGCGGCGATGCGCCCGTGCCGCCGTCGTGACCGCTGATGAGGACCACGTCGGCATGCGCCTTGGCGACGCCGGCCGCAATCGTGCCCACGCCGACTTCGGCCACGAGCTTTACGCTGATGCGCGCCTCGTGATTCGCGTTCTTGAGGTCGTGGATCAACTCGGCGAGATCTTCAATGGAATAGATGTCGTGGTGCGGCGGCGGCGAGATCAGCCCCACGCCTGGGGTGGAATGCCGCGTCTTGGCGATCCACGGATAAACCTTGTGGCCGGGCAACTGGCCGCCTTCACCGGGCTTCGCACCTTGGGCCATCTTGATCTGAATCTCATGCGCTTTGACGAGATACTGGCTCGTCACGCCGAACCGGCCCGAGGCAACCTGCTTGATCGCGCTGTTCTTCGAGTCGCCGTTCGGGAGCGGCTTGTAGCGCTCCGGGTCTTCGCCGCCCTCGCCGGTGTTGCTCTTGCCGCCGATGCGGTTCATCGCGATGGCCAGCGTCTCGTGGGCTTCTTGGCTGATTGAGCCGTAACTCATCGCGCCAGTCTTGAAGCGCCGCATGATGCTCTCGACGGGCTCGACTTCGTCCAGCGGGATTGGTTTGGGCGCGAGCTTGAGATCGAACAGACCGCGGAGGGTGCAAAGATTCCGCGCCTGATTGTTGACGGCCTCGGAGAATTCCTTGAACGCCTTGTAATCGGTGTTTCGAACCGCCTGCTGCAGCTTGTGAATCGTCGTCGGGTTGAAGAGGTGGAACTCGCCGTCGCTGCGCCACTGGTACTGGCCGCCGGGATCGAGCGCGTGCGAACCGTTGCCGCGCTCGGCGAACGCGGTGGCGTGCCGAAGCAAAACTTCCTTCGCCACTTCCTCAATGCCGATGCCTTGGATGCGCGAGGGTGTCCAGGTGAAATACTTCTCGATGAAAGCCGAGTTGAGCCCGATGGCTTCAAAAATCTGCGCGCCACGATAGCTCTGGATCGTCGAGATGCCCATCTTCGACGTCACCTTGAGCACGCCTTTGACCGCGGCCTTGATGTAATTCTTGAACGCCTTCTCGCGACCGATGTTCTCCAGCAGGCCTTCGCGGATCAGGTCGTCGAGTGTCTCGAACGCCATATAGGGGTTGATGGCGCTCACGCCGTAGCCGATGAGCAGCGCGAAGTGATGCACCTCGCGCGGTTCGCCGGATTCGAGCACGAGACTCGCGCGGGTGCGTGTGCCGGAGCGGATCAGGTGGTGGTGCAAGCCCGCCACCGCGAGCAAAGCCGGAATCGGCGCGTGATCCTGGTCCATGCCGCGATCGGACATGATGAGGAAGTTCGCGCCGGATGCGATGGCTGCGTCGGCCTTCCGGTAAAGCCCGGTGAGCGCGGCCTCCAGGCCCGAACCGCTCTTGGCCGCTTCGAAGACGATCGGCAGCACGACCGATTTGAAACCGGGCTGACTCACGTGCTTGATCTGCGCCAGTTCTTCGTTGGGCAGGATCGGCGTTTCAAACTTCAGGAAGCGGCAGCTTTCCGGCGTGGGTTCGAGGAGGTTGCCCTCTGCGCCCAGCGCGACCTCGGTGGAGGTGATGATGGCCTCGCGGAGGTAGTCAATCGGCGGGTTGGTGACCTGCGCGAAGAGCTGCTTGAAATAGTTGTAGAGCAGTTGCGGCTTGTTCGAGAGCACGGCCAGTGGCGTGTCCGTGCCCATCGAGCCGAGCGGTTCGACGCCGTCCATTGCCATCGGCATCAAGATGAAGCGTTCATCCTCGAACGTGTAGCCGAACGCGCGCTGGAGTTTCACCAGCGTCGGTTTGTCCGGTTTCGGCAACGCCGGCGCCTCGGGCAGGTCGTCCGCGCGGACGACGTGCTTGTCGAGCCAGGCGCGATAGGGCTTTTCCTTCGCGATGGTCTCCTTGATTTCCTCGTCGGCTACGATGCGGCCTTCCTCCGTGTCCACGAGCAACATGCGGCCCGGCTGCAAGCGGCCTTTCGACTGGATGCGTTCGGCGGGGAAATCCAGCACGCCGACTTCCGACGCCAGCACCAGCGTGTCGTCCTTCGTCACGTAGTAGCGCGATGGCCGCAACCCGTTGCGATCCAGCACCGCGCCGATGCGGATACCATCCGTGAACGAGATCGAGGCCGGGCCGTCCCACGGCTCCATGAGAAAGCGGTGGAACTTGTAAAACGCCTTCTTCGCCTCGCTCATCGTTTCGTGATGCTGCCACGGCTCGGGAATCATCATCATCATCGCGTGCGGCAGACTGCGCCCGCTGAGGACGAGCATTTCGAGGCAGTTGTCGAACATCGCCGAGTCGCTGCCGTCGGGGCAGATCGTCGGCAGAACTTTTTTCAGGTCATCGCCGAACAGGCTGGATTTGAACAGCGCCTGGCGGGCGTGGACCCAGTTGATGTTGCCGCGCAGCGTGTTGATTTCGCCGTTGTGCGCGATGAAGCGATACGGATGCGCGCGATCCCAGCTTGGGAAGGTGTTCGTGCTGAAGCGCGAGTGAACCAGCGCCAGCGCACTTTGCATCAGCGGATCGTCCAGCTCGGGGAAATACGGCCCAAGCTGCTCGGCCATGAGCATGCCTTTGTAAATCAGCGTGCGGCACGACAGGCTCGGGACGTAAAACCACTTGGCGTATTCCGTGTCGCCGTAGCGGATTGTGTTCTCGGCCCGGCGGCGGATGATGTAAAGCTTGCGCTCGAATTCGAGGTCGGCGGTGATTCTCGGATCGCGGCCGATGAAAACCTGGCGGACGACCGGTTCGCCCGCCTTGGCGGTTTCCCCCAGCCCGCCGTTGTTGGTGGGGACGCTGCGCCAGCCGAGAAACGCTTGACCCTCTTCGCGCACGATGGCTTCAACCGCCGCCTCGCATTGCCGCCGCTGGTCGCGGTTCGGCGGGAGAAAGACCAGTCCGCAGCCGTACTGCTTTTCGCCGGGAAGTTCGATCTTCGCCTCGTCACAGGTCTGTTGCAGAAACGCGTGCGGCATCTGCACCAGGATGCCCGCGCCGTCGCCGGTGTTGTTTTCGCAGCCGCAAGCGCCGCGGTGGCGGAGGTTAACGAGGATCGTTACCGCATCGCGCACGATGGCGTGGGATTTCCGGCCCTTGACGTTGACCACGAATCCGACGCCGCACGAATCATGCTCGAATTGCGGATCGTACAACCCTTGCGCCGGCGGCGCCGTCCGCCGGACGTGTCCCGCGTTTTCTGGTTTGGCTGTGATACTCGTCATCTGCGTTGTTCGTAATTCTACACTGCTCCGGCTAAATTCGTTTAGTTTTTACACAAAACAACCCTGGTGCAATAATAATTCATTTTATAATTCATTTTACATTTCTGAATGTCAGGATAAGAACGGTTTGGATCGCGAGTTTCCGACCCGGTGGGTTGGTTGGAGTCCACGCTTTAGCGTGTCGGGTGAAGCAAGCTGGAACTTGGACTCCAACGCACCGGGTCAGAGACCGGCGCTGCTAGCGCACTGGCTCGAAGTGAATAACCTGCGCCCCGTAGGCCGGCAGATCGAGGTAAAGCCCCTGTTCCGCCAAGTCCACGCCGAAGCGTTCGTAGCGTTCCGGGCCGAGGAGGTCGCGCATGGACCAGTTGACATCAGCCAGACCCGGCACCGTGAGCGGCGCGTAACACTGGCTGCGATGCGGGGCGAGGTTCACGACTACAAGATCAAACTCCGGCGACTGCGCCTGCCACTGCGCGATGATAAAATTCTCGGACGTGGGATTATCCGGCCAAGCCGAGCGCGGCGACAAGACCTCGGTCTGCCCGCGGCCCACGGCAGTGCGCTGCAGGACGGTGAGCAACGCGTCGTAGATTTTCGTGATTTCCGGGTTGGCAGGTTCGACCGGCCGCCGCGCCAGTTGCACCGGAATTTTCACGCGCGCCCCGGTCAACTGGCCTTCGTGCAATAACCGCATCCCCGGCAATCCCAGCGTCACCAACGCCGCCGCGCGATGCTCCGCCGGCAAAAGCTGCGCGGCGATTCGCGGCTCGTCATGGTTTTCCAGGAAGTGTGCGCTCGCCGCGATGAATTCGCGCGACACGTCGCGCAGCCGCCGTTGCGCGCCTGCCGCGTTGCGCCAGAACAATTCATCGTAAAGCCGCTTGTCGTAGCTGTAATCAAAGCCCAGCTCCTGCATGCGCGCCTCCAGGTCCCAATACACTTCGGCCAGGAAAAGGAATTCAGGATGGTCGCGCTTCACCGCGGGGATTGCGTCGGCCCAAAACTCGCGTTCGGGGGTTTCCGCCGTGTGGGGAAAATGTTCCCACGTCTTCGCGAACACATCGTTCAACAGCAGCATCGCCATGTCGCAGCGCACGCCGTCGCAGCGTGCGGCCACGGCGAGCAGCAATTCTTGCATCGCTGCGCGTGTGCCGAAGCGACGGTAGTCGAGTTGCACGGTGTCGTTCCACGGCAGAAAATACGGGTCTTTGCCGTGCGCCAGCCAGCGGACACCCGTGGCTGTTTCCTGCGCGAAAGTGCCGGGCACTTCGACCGGACTTTGCACGAACAAATCCGGCCGCTCCCTCAACCAGTGATGATCGAGGCCGAGATGATTGGGCACGAAATCCAGCACGAGTTTCAAGCCGTGCGCGTGGAGTTTCTGTCGGAATTTCGCCAACCCCGTTTCGCCGCCCAACGCGCGCGGCACCTTGTAGTCGGCGATGGCGTAAGGCGACCCGCCCACGTCCTCATCGCGCCAACCGGGGAGGATTTCGTCGCTGGTCCGGACCAGATTCGGTTCGGCCAGCGACATCGCGCGGCACTTCGGGCCGGTGGTCCACACGCCCATGAGCCAGAGGTGAGTGAAACCCAAACCCTGCCAGCGGACGAACTCGTCGTCTGGCACGTTCGCCAGCGTGACCGGGCGTCTACGGGCATCGGACAAGTCCCGCAGCCAGCAGCGGGTGTTGATTTCGTAAAGAAGAGGATTCATCGGCGGTGTCAGGTGCGGGGTGTCAGGTGTCAGGTTCAAGTCGCGGGGTAGTGCGTATTGCGTGTTGCGTCAAGAAGCCACTCATGGCCGCGTGCTAGACGCAACACGCAACACGCAACCCGTTGGTCTTGTCGTCTGCCACGTGTCACGTCTCACGAGTTGAGAACCTGCAACGCCTTCTTCGCATGGTTCACGCGCAACACCAGCAAGCCTTTCTTCGAGTCGGGTGGCGTGGCGCAATAGGCGTATTCGATGTTGACCTTCGCGGTGGCGAGCTTGTGCGCGATGTTCGACAGCGAACCGGGTTTGTTGTCGCCTTCGATCAGCAGCACGTCATCCTCGACGCACAACGTGCCGTGCTCCTCGAAGATGCGCTGCGCCCGGCGGTAATCGCTCACGACCATGCGGATGACGATGTGGTCCACCGTGTCGCTGGTTGAGATGGCGTAGATGTTGATTTTGTTTTCAGCGAGCGCGTCGCACACGCGGGCCAACATGCCGGGCCGGTTTTCGAGAAAAATGGCGAGTTGTTTGGTGATATGCATAGGTCAGATGCGGTTTGGGTTTTGGATAAGATTCATCGCACTCACGCGCCAACCGTATCACGCGCGGCCAGAATTGCAAAACGAAAACTTGGAAGCGGGTTTGGGTTCGCCTCTGCCTGTTTGCAAAAGCCCTTGCTCCCAGTCCCAAAGTCCGGTCTCATCAAGCCAATCTAAAAATGGGCAACCGGCTGGAACAACTACGACCTTGGCTTTCACACCCGTTGAGTCTCTTGGCGGGCTTTCTAGCGAGTGTCGCGAGCATTCGGGAATTGATTAACCATGCGCGTCCTCGCTCTTGACCACGGAACGAAACGCATCGGCGTAGCGGTGAGCGACGAGATGAAGATGATCGCCACCCCGCTGGAATACATCGCCGCCGAGCCGTTCGCGGATTTTCTGGCGCGGCTCAAGGAACTCATCCACGAGAAGGAGGTCGAACTCATTCTCATTGGGATGCCGCGCAACATGGACGGCAGTTACGGCCCGGCGGCGCTCAAGGTGGAGGAGTTCGTGGCGGTGTTGAAGGATACGGTTGCCATCCCCATCAAGACGCTGGACGAACGGCTCACGACGGTGCAGGCGCAGCGGTTCCTGATTCAAGGCAACGTCCGCCGTGAGAAACGAAAAGAGAAGGTGGATCAGACGGCGGCGGCGATCTTGTTGCAGAGTTATCTGGATGGATTGCTGTGAAACGTGTTGCGTATTGCGTGTTACGTCAAGTGGGAGAGAGCGACTGTCCCCCACTTGACGCAAAACGCAAAACTTGAAATTCAAACTCACCATCGCCTACGACGGCACGGGGTATCAGGGCTGGCAGGTGCAGAAGACCGGCACGGGCGTGCAGGAAAAAATCGAGGCGGCGCTCGGGAAATTATTCCCGAGCAAGCCCCGCCTTCACAGTTCCAGCCGCACGGACACGGGGGTTCACGCGCTCGGCATGGTGGCGCATTTAGAAATCCCGCGCGCCGAGTGCAAACTACCGGTGCGCCAACTCGCGCTGGCGGTCAACGCGTGGTTGCCCAAAGACATCCGCGTGATTTCGGCGGCGCGCGCGCCAGTAAAATTCCACGCCCGCTTCGACGCCACCGGCAAGCAGTATCGCTACTTCGTTTGGAACCATCAGGCGATGAACCCGCTCCTCCGGCACACGGCTTGGCATGTGCCGCGCCCGCTTGATTTGAAGGCGATGCGCACGGCGGCACGACTGTTTCCCGGTCGGCACGATTTCAAATCCTTTGCCGGCACGCGCAATTATGAGATGGAATCCACCGTGCGCCGATTGACGCGGTGCGACTTGAAGCAGAACGGTCCGCTGCTGACGTTCTTTATCGAGGGCGACGGATTCCTCTACAAAATGTGCCGAGGGATCGTCGGGACGCTGGTGCAAGTCGGCCAAGGCAAGATCGCGGCACAGGACATCAAACAGATTCTGGCGCACCGCGACCGCCGCGTAGCCGGCATGACGGCGCCGGCGAAGGGATTGGTGTTGTGGAAAGTTTTTTATTCAACGCAAAGACGCAAAGACGCGAAGGCGCGGAGAAACTTCCGATAGATGTTTTTCCCTTTGCAGTGCTATCCCATGACATCGTTCCTTTCTGAGAAGATTTTTTCACGCGGCAAGTGCCGTGAGTTGTTCGACATCCGCTTGGCGGGCGGCCAA
>JALOTT010000149.1 GCA_025457745.1 Verrucomicrobiota bacterium | reverse complement strand
ATTTATTGCCGGAGGGCCAAGCGTCCGCAGTGTGGCGGACTTTCGGGCGTCGCCGGAAGCGAAAACGCGTGTGGCGTTCCTCCTCCGCAAGGAAAAGGAAGCGGGATTGTTGCCGGACGAGAAAGCGGAGTTGGATGATTGCGAAGCGCTCGAACACGTGATGAACCTGGCGAAGGCGCGCGCGCGTCAATTGCTGGCTCATGAGCGCTGAAATCAGCGACGAGACGCGGCGACAGGTGGCGGAGCGCGCCTACCATGTCTGCGAATACTGTCTCGTGCATGAAGCCGACTTGTTTCACGGTTGCGAGGTGGATCACATCATCAGCGTGAAGCACCAGGGCCGGACAGAACTGGAAAATCTTGCTTACGCCTGCTTCCGTTGCAATCGTCACAAGGGCAGCGATCTGGGTTCGCTGGCGCCCGCCACCGGGAAATTGACGCGGTTCTTCAATCCCCGGAGTGACAGTTGGCCGGTGCATTTCTCATTGAATGGCGGGCGCATTGAACCGCTAACAGATATTGGCAAGGTGACTGTGCGCATATTTGATTTGAACCGTCTCGACCGGGTGCGCCAACGGGAATTGCTCGCAAAAGCCGGGCGTTACCCGTCAATCGAAGCACTTGACCAGTTCGATTCGTGTTGGAAATGCTCCCCTTCCCCGAAGGTTCCGGCTGAACCGTTACCTGGCTCAGCGCGGGCTTTGGATTGTCTGCGCTGTAATGCACGCCTTGAGTATGCCGGGAAGAAGAAATTCCATGAGGGTAGCAATTGGGGAGTTCTTGGTGAACTGGGCGAACTCTTTGTGAAACGAGAAACCTTTCATTTCTATTTCTGCCCCAACTGCGGCAAAGTGGAGTTCTTCATTGATTGAGCAATCTCATGCGCCTCTTTGAAGCCATCCTTGAAGCGAACAACCGCGCGGTCGCGGGCGACCCCGAAGCGGGGCTGCACCCGGACGATTTTGCCGACGAGTTGCCCGTGGTTGCGCTCACGTGCATTGACGCGAGGTTGAACAAACTTTTTCCCGCAGTGCTCGGCGTCCCGGAGGAAAAATTCATCTGGCTGCGCAATTCGGGCAACATCATCTTCGACCCGATGAGTTCCATGACCCGCACGCTGGCCATGGCGTGCGCGATCAAAGGCGGGAGGGAAATTGCCATTATCGGCCACACGGACTGCCTGGTGTGCAAGACGACAACGATGCAATTGCTGGAGCGGTTCAAGGAACTCGGCGTGGAGCGGCAGATGTTGCCCGACAATATCAACGAGTTCTTCGGCATGTTCAGCAGCGAACGGCAAAACGTCATCAAGGCGTGCGACATCGTCCGGCACAGCCCGCTCATTGGGCCGAAAGTTCCGGTGCATGGGTTGATGGTGGACGTTCAAACCGGCAAGCTCGAATGGGTGGTGAACGGCTATCAAACCTTCGCCACGATGAGCAGCCAGTGGAATGAAGTCGTGAAATCCGCCGGCGAAACCGTGGACAAGTTGAAGTCGCTCACGGATTTCAACATCGGCGAAATGAAATTTCCCGAAACCAAAATCGGCGAGACGGTGACGAAGGCCGAGGATTGGTTATCGCAGAAGATCGGACAACTGGAGGTGAAACCGGCACCAAGCGGAATGTCTTCACCCACGGCTGGCAGTTCACCTTCCGCCATCAACATCGCCGAGCGGATTGTTGATTTGGCGCAGAAGCATTGGCCGAAGGCTGGAGAAGCCGCGGCACGACCAACTCAACCGCCGCCCAAGATTCCGCTCCCGCCGCCGATTCGGGTGAAGGCCATGTTTCCTGTCCGCCCGAAGCGGTGATTCAGGAATGCGGCAAGTTGCCGAACTCTCAGAGCAAATTCGTTTGCCCAATCAAATAGCGATCCTCTTCGCGCGCGGCGGCGCGAACTTCGTTGATTGCCCAGACAACGAGGCTTTGGTCAAGCTGTAGTCTTCCGCCCATTCAGGCGGCGCTGCCGTCCCAAACCAACCCGGGATTGCGGAGACTCAAGCGATAACCGGCTCGATCAGAGCGCAAAGCGCGGAACAAGTTATTGACATTCTGAGACGCCATTGAAATCATGTCCACGTTTGTCCATTGCGGTGAGCAGATGGGCAATCAAGCTGAACATGCAATTGACTGTCAAAGATGTTTCCGGGCTGCTGAATGTCTCGGCAAAGACCGTTTACCGGTGGATCAGCGAGCGCGATCTGCCCGGCTATCGGTTGAGCGGGCAGTACCGATTTAACCGGGCCGAGTTGCTCGAATGGGCCACAAGCAACAGGGTCAACGTCTCACCCCGGATTTTTCAAGAGGACCAAGACACAGCACCAATGTCGGAACTCAGCGACGCCTTGCAAGCTGGCGGCGTGTTTTATCGCCTGAGCGGGTCGGACAAGGAGTCAGTTTTGCGCAACGTGGTCGAGCACCTTCGTCTGCCAGAGGAAGTTGACCGGATATTTCTGCTGGAAATGCTGCTCGCGCGCGAGGCGCTGGAGTCCACCGGCATCGGTGAGGGTATCGCAATCCCGCATGCGCGCAGTCCGATTGTGTTGCACGTGCCCAAGCCGCTGGTGACCTTGTGCTTTTTGGAACGGGCCGTGGATTTCGGCGGGCTGGACGGCCAGCCGGTGCACGCCTTGTTCACGCTCATCAGCCCGACGGTGAAATCACATTTGTACCTGCTCGCGCGGATTGCCTTCGCCCTGCGCGACGGGGAATTGAAATCGCTAATCCAGCAGCAAGGCAGTCGGGATGCCATTCTAGCCGCCGTGCGGCGAATCAGCATAAGTCTGAAGCATCCGGCGGCGCTCCAAGTCGCTCCAGCTTGACGAGAAGATGACGATTATGAGCACTTTCCCCTCGACCCTGCTTCAACTCGGCCTGCTGGTTTATGTCGCCGGAGCCGCAGTGGGGCTTTTGTGCTTGCGGGCAGAGAAGGCGGCCAACCTCTTCTCGTTCGGCCTGGCGGCCTTGGCGGCCTTCTGCGGGGCAGTTGCCTGCGCCACCACTCTGGCTACGGGTTCTGCCGCCGCGAACCAATCCTTCGCCCTGTTTCCCTCGCTCATTCCCTATGTGCAATTCACCATACGGCTCGACCCGCTTGGCGCGTTCTTCGGTCTCATTGTTTCGCTGCTGGGTGTGGCGCTTTCGATCTACTCCCTCGGCTACGCAAAGGGTTACTACGGGCGCAAGAGCGTCGGCGTGTTCGGCTCGTTCTTCAACGTGCTGCTGCTGGCCGTGACGCTCGTGTTCCTGGCCGACAACGCCTTCTTCTTCCTCATCGCCTGGGAAATCATGGCGTTGACCGCCTACTGCCTGGTCAGCTTCGAGCATGAGCACGAAGAAACGCGCGACGCCGGTGTGCTTTACTTCGTTATGTCGCACATTGGCACGGGTTGCATCATGCTCGGCTTTCTGCTGCTGTTTCAAGCTTCAGGCGGTTACGGCTTCGACGGCTTCCACGCGCTCGGCGAAAGAATGTCGCCGGGAAAACGTGATGCCGTGTTTCTGCTCTTCCTCATCGGCTTTGGCGTCAAGGCGGGCATCGTGCCGTTGCACATCTGGTTGCCGGCGGCGCATCCGGTCGCGCCGAGTAATGTCTCCGCGCTCATGTCCGGCGTGCTTATCAAGACGGGCATTTACGGCATGACGCGCGTGTTTTTCGACTTTCTCGGCACGCCGCCGAACTGGTGGGGCGTAACCGTGCTGACCATCGGCACGGTTTCCGCCGTGCTCGGCGTGCTCTACGCCTTGATGGAACACGACCTCAAGCGTCTGCTCGCCTATCACAGCATCGAAAACATCGGCATCATTCTCATGGGCCTGGGTGCGTCGCTGATGTTCCTGCATTCCGGCCACCTCTTGCTGGCGTCGCTAGCGTTGATTGCTGGGCTGTATCACACCATCAACCACGCGGTGTTCAAGGGGCTGCTCTTCCTTGGCGCGGGCGCGGTGTTGCACTCGACGCACACGCGCAACATGGAGGAAATGGGCGGGCTGGCCAAGCGGATGCGCTGGACGGCATTGTTCTTCCTCATCGGCGCGGCGGCCATTTCCGCGCTGCCGCCCCTTAACGGGTTCGTTAGCGAATGGCTCACCTACCAGGCGCTGCTGCAAGGATTCGGCACGACGGAGAGCCTTCTCCGGCTCATGTTCCCTCTGAGCGGCGCGATGCTGGCGCTCACGGGCGCGCTGGCAGCGGCGTGCTTCGTGAAGGCGTTTGGCATCACTTTCCTGGCGCAACCGCGCAGCGAACACGCCCGGAACGCACACGAAGCGTCGTTCACCATGCTGCTGGGGCAGGGAATTCTGACGGTCGCGTGCGTGTTCCTCGGCTTGTTCCCGACGCTGTTTTTGAAGCTGTTCGACCCGATCACGCAACAACTCACCGGGTTGCAATTGAGCGCGCAACTCAGCGCGTCCAGCGGACTGGTGCTCTCCGGCGTGGCGGCGCAAGGCGGAACGGTTTCAACGCTCGGTATCACCTTGATGCTCCTCTGCCTGCTGCCCGTGCCGGTCGTCCTCTGGCTGTTCTTTGCGCGGAGGGCCATGACGCGCATCAGCCCGACGTGGGATTGCGGCCTGCGCGGGCTGACACCGCAGATGGAATACACCGCCACGGGTTTTTCGAAACCGATTCGGATGATTTTCAAGGCGCTGTTCCGTCCGCGCCGCGAGGTCCAGCGCGAATACGACTTCTCGCCCTACCATGCAAAGAGCATCCGTTTTGAAAGCCACGTCGAGGAAATCTTCCAAACGCGCATCTATCGCCCGCTGAACCGCCTGGTGCTGCGCCTTTCGCGCCGGTTGCGCGCGCTGCAAGCCGGCAGCCTTCAGGCTTACCTCATTTACATCTTCATCACGCTGCTGCTCCTGCTCCTGTTCGCGTTATGAATCTCAACCCTCTCGCCATCGTGCTGCAAACGGCGCTGCTGCTCTTGCTCGCGCCGCTGATGAGCGGCATCATCAAGAACTGGAAAGCCAAGCTGCAAAACCGGCGCGGTCCGCGCATCTGGCAGCCTTATTCGGACCTCATCAAATTCTTCCGCAAAGACATGGTCATCTCCGAGCACGCCTCGTGGGTGTTCTCGTTTGCGCCCTACGTCGTCTTCCTCTCCGTGCTGCTCGCCGGTTTGATGGTGCCGATGTTGACCGCGCAAGCGCCGTTGAGCTTGTTCGGCGGCGTGCTGGCGGTGGTCGGACTGCTCGCGCTGGGGCGTTTCTTCCTCGCGCTGGGCGGACTCGACCCCGGCAGCGCGTTTGGCGGCATGGGCAGCAGCCGCGAGATGACCATTGCGGCCATTGCCGAGCCGGCCATGATGCTGGCCATTTTTACCGTCGCCATCGGCGCAGGCTCGACCGACCTCAGCCACATGGTACAAGCGAGCCAAGGGCCAGTGTGGAAACTGTTCAATCCCACTCATGCGATGGCGTTCGTTGCTCTGTTCATCGTGCTGCTGGCCGAGACGGGCCGCATCCCCGTGGACAATCCAGCCACGCACCTAGAGTTGACGATGATTCACGAGGCAATGCTGCTCGAATACTCGGGCCGTTACCTGGCGCTCATGGAATGGGGCGCGTCCATCAAGCAGCTCGTGTTGATGACGCTGCTCGCGAATGTCTTTTTTCCGCTGGGCATCGCCACGGACACATCGCCAGCGGCGTTGGGCGTCAGCGCGCTGGCGTTCTTGGCGAAGTTGTTGGTGCTGGCGGCCGCGGTCGTGCTGGTGGAAACGACCAACGCCAAGTTGCGCCTGTTCCGCGTGCCCGACCTGTTAAGCGCCGCGTTCATACTCGCGACGCTGGCGCTGCTCTCCACGTTCTTCTTTGGATGACCATGAATGTTCCCACTTCCAACGAAATCGGTTCGCAACTCATCACGCTCATGGCGGCGCTCATGCTCGTGTTGCAACTGCTCATGGTCGTGCAGCGCATGTTGCTCACGAACATCCGGCTCTTCGCATTGCAATCGCTGTTGCTGGCGGGGATTGCCGGCGTTGTCGCCTATATTAACGACGCGCCGCATGTCTATGTCGTCGCCGTGCTGACGATCATCGGCAAAGTCGTTTTCCTGCCGTGGTTGCTGAACCGGCAGGTGCGCCGCATTGGGATCACCCAGGAAATCGAGCCGCTGCTCAACGCGCCCACTTCCATGTTGCTGTGTGGCGGGTTGACGCTGCTGGGTTACATCGTCGCGCGACCGTTCACGGCCCTGGAACGGCTCGGCAACAACACGCTGGGCATCGCGATGACGCTCGTGCTCACCGGTTTCTTTCTCATGTTCAATCGCCTTAAAGCCCTCACGCAGGTGCTGGCGCTGCTGACGGTGGAAAACGGTGTGATGCTCGCCGCCATCGCGCTGACGACTTACGGAATGCCGCTCGTGGTCGAACTCGGCATTTTCTTCGACGTGATGGTCGCAGTGATGGTGCTGGGGATTCTGGTCTATCGCATTCGCGAGAGCTTTGATTCGATGGACACCAGCAAGCTGAACCAACTGAAAGGCTGAAGGCTAAAGGCTAAAGGCTGAAACAAAATGAGCGGGAAACCACAAGATCTGAAACCAAGAACCAAGGCGTTCGCCTTGAGGGTCATCCGGATGTATTCCAAGCTGCCGAAGAACGACACGGTCGCGCAGGTGCTCGGCAAGCAAGTCCTGCGCTCCGGCACATCCGTGGGCGCGAACTACCGCGAGGCGTCGCGCGGTCGCTTCAAAGCGGAGTTCATTTCCAAGATTGGCGACTGCCTCAAAGAAATCGAAGAAACCGAGTATTGGCTCGAACTACTCGTGGACAGTGGCCGCGTATCGGCGACGAAAATGGCCGAGCTGCTTGACGAAACCCGTCAACTTATTGCCATCTTAACAACCATTGACAAACGCTCAAAAGGAGGATTTTAGCCTTTAGAATTGGCCTTTTCCATCATGCCGCTGCTCGCGCTCCTCATCTTCGTCCCGTTCGCCGCCGGCCTAGCCTGCCTGCTGGTGCGGTCGCGCCGTGTGATGTCGGGGCTGGGCGGGCTGGCTTGTCTTACGACTCTCGCGCTGGGCATTGCGCTGCTTCAGCAGGTGCTCGATCGCGGCGTCGTGACGGAATGGAACGAGTTCCTCTGCGCGGACGCCTTGAGCGCTTGGATGGTGCTGCTTATCTCGACGGTGTCGCTCGCCACGTTACTCTACGCCGGGCGTTACTTCGAGCGCGACCTGGCCGCCAAAGTCGTTACCCCTGGCCGCGTGCGCGAGTTTTTCGTGCTTACGCCGCTGTTCGTCGCGGGAATGTTTCTCGTCGTACTGGCCAACAATATCGGCGTGATGTGGTTTGCGGTCGAGGCAACCGCGCTGTCGTCCGTGCTGCTCGTTGCACTCTACAACCGCCAGACTTCGCTCGAAGCTGCCTGGAAATACATCATCCTCGGCAGCCTCGGCCTGGCGCTGGCGCTGTTCGGCACGGTGTTTCTTTACGCGGCGGCCGTCGGCCCGCACGCCTCCGAAAAGCTGCCCAACTTCAACTGGTCGCATCTCATAACCGTTGCGCCGAAGTTCGACCACGGCCTCATCAAACTGGCCTTCGTGTTTGCGCTGATCGGCTACGGCACCAAGGCCGGACTCGCGCCCATGCACACCTGGCTGCCCGACGCGCACAGCGAAGCGCCGTCGCCCACCAGCGCGATGCTCTCCGGTGTGTCGCTCAAAATCGCGCTGTACGCCTTGCTGCGGTTTCACATTCTCACCACGGCCTGCCTCGGCACCGGGTTCAGCCGCCACTTTCTCTTGGGCTTTGGACTGTTCTCCATGTTTCTCGCCCCGCCGTTCATTCTCGTGCAGAAGAACCTCAAGCGGATGCTGGCTTATTCGAGTCTCGAACACATTGGTCTCATCTGCACCGGCATCGCCCTGAACACGTCGGTGACCATCTTTGGCGCGTTGCTCCACATGGGTTATCACGCGCTGACGAAACCGGTGTTGTTCTTCGCCGCGGGCAACGTCCATCAAACCTTCCACTCGCTCGAATTTCACGTCATCGGCCCCGGCGTGGTGAAAGTGCTGCCTGTCACGGTGCTGTTGATGGGCCTCGGCACCATGGCCGCCATCGGGCTGCCGCCCTTCGGTCTGTTCCTGAGCGAGCTGACCATCATCAGCGGCGGCCTGGCGGCGCAGCAAACGACCGTCAGCGTGTTGATTCTCGTGGCATTGCTGGCGTCGTTCTGCGGCATTCTGCAACAACTTACTCGCATCCTGCTGGGCGCGCGCAAACACGACTACACCAGCGACGCGCGCCGGACCGATGGCGTGCCCGCGATGGTTCTGCTGTTGGGCGGGCTGTTGTTGTTTAGCGTCTGGCTGCCCACGCCAGTTTTGAAGTTGATTCACCAGGCCGCCGGAATCATTGGAGGGAAGCCATGAAATGTGCGCCTGAATATACGTTGAACCACTCCTGTCCCGCTTAAAACCCCAGCAAACATTGATGATTATCGGTGTCGGGCGATGTGGGAGTGGGAGGAAGTTGAGCCAGGGCCTGTGAAATG
>JALOTT010000148.1 GCA_025457745.1 Verrucomicrobiota bacterium | reverse complement strand
ATCGGAATCCATTTCCAAACCGCGTACAGGTCTCGCCATGCACCCAGCTCGCACCCGAAATCCATTTCTGTCCACCTATTTAATGAACATGTCACTAGCGTCATCGTAGGCAGCAACCGCGGCTGAGCAAGCGCAAACAAATCCCTCGCGAATCGCCGCGATTCTCCCAAGTTCGAGTCCGGCTTTGTTGACGGGCGGGACGGTCTCCCCTAGCTACTCCGCACTGGATGTCCTGGTTAACGACGTTACTTGCTGCCACTTGCTGCAAGCGGGTGCATCTTGAAGGTTCCCCCGATCAAGGAATAGCGCACGAATGGAACGCTGCGATCCTGCGGCAGGCATTGAGCAAACGCCTATCCCTGCCGGACAATCCTGAATTTCGGGGGTACTCTCAAGATGCGCCCGCTGCAAGCTTGCTGCAAGCTTCTGCCTTGCCAGCCTTCTGCTCCCCGCCGTAAAGTGGCGGTCGAAAACAAACTGTCTCAAACATTCATACTTTACCCACTTGACCATGAATCCGAAATCCATCCCGTCCTCCCAACTCCTCGACGCCTTGCGCTGGCGTTATGCGACAAAAGCGTTTGACCCAAACCGCAAGATCCCCGCCGACACCTGGTCCGCGCTCGAAGAGAGCCTGGTGTTGTCGCCCTCGTCGTTCGGTCTGCAACCGTACCGGTTCCTTGTCATCAACGACCTCGCCACGCGAGAACGACTCTTGCCCCATGCCTGGGGACAGCGTCAGGTGGTGGACGCATCGCATTTCGTCGTCTTCGCTGCGCGCACCAGCGTGACGGAGGCGGAGATTGACACCTTTATCGCCCGCATTGCCCGCACCCGCGGCGTCACGCCCGAATCCCTTGCCAGCTATCGCGGCATGATGACGGGCATGTTGCTCAGCGAGGGCTTCAAACCGCTGGTTCCGCACTGGACGGCGCGGCAGGCGTACATCGCCCTCGGCAATCTGCTCACCAGTGCGGCGCTGCTGGGCATCGATGCCTGCCCGATGGAAGGCTTCGTCCCCGCGGAGTTTGATCAGGTGCTGGCGCTTCCGGCGCAGGGTTTGGCATCGGTGGTTTGCTGCGCCTTGGGTTATCGGCACGCCGACGACAAGTATGCGGTCGCCCCGAAGGTCCGTTTCCCCAAGTCCGAACTCGTGAAGCAGCTTTGAGCCGGGCCATTCCGGGTCGGTAAGTCGGCACGTGAATGGTTGACCAAGCTGCGCCGTTCCCGCAGCTTGACACTCGTATGAATGTCCTGCCGAAGAAGCCAAAGCTCATGTTCCAGATTTTCCAGAAGGAAAGCCGCGGTTTGTGCATAGATCGCTGCCAGATTTGCGGGACAGGGAAGACGATTGTCCCCCAAAAGGCTACCGCATATTTGTGTCAGGGCGCCGCCCGGCTCAACCCCGCACTGCCTCGCACAAAACGGTGCCGTCCGGGCCGATCAGTTGAATCCGCAATGGCATCTGGCCACCGGCATGCGTCGAGCAGCTCAGGCAGGGATCGTAGCAGCGGATGCCATGCTCGACGCGGTTAAGCAGTGGCTCGGGAATTTCGGCCCGCTGGCCGCGGACGTAATGTCGTGCGATCTGGGCCACGGTCCGGTTCATGGCGAGGTTGTTCTGGCCCGTCGCCACGATCAGATTGACCTTCTGCAACACACCGTCGCGGTCCACGGTGTAATCGTGAAAAAGCGTGCCCCGCGGCGCTTCGCTCACGCCCACGCCGCGCAAGCTGTTGATACCGGCGTTGGCGCGAAGGTCCTCGCTCAACAAATCCGGGTCGTCCAAGTCGCGCTCGACACGCTCGACGCACGCGAGGATTTCGATGAGCCGCGCGTAATGATAGAGAAAGGACGACGTGACCGTGCCGCGCCCCAGTTTTTTGAAGTACTTCAACTCCGCGTCGGCCTTGGGTGTGCCCATTTGCGCGGCAATATTCAGACGGGCGAGCGGCCCGACGCGATACATCCCATCAGGGAAACCCAGCGGCACATAATACGGCGACTTGAGGTAGGAACTGGTTTGCACGGATTCGCCGATCACCTCAAGGTAATTTTGCGGGTCCAGTTGATCGGCGATGACGCTGCCGGTGCTGTCGGCAAACCGGAGCCGGCCTCCGTGATGTTCCCAGGTGCCGTCCGGCTCGACCAGGCCCATGAAGAGCGAGGGGAAGTTGCCATAAATCTGCACCTCGCGCCCATGGCTCTTCAGAGCCTTCTTGAACAGATCTAGGGCGGTCTGCGTGGTGGCAAACGCCTCGGGCAGCCATCGGCGAATGCGCTCGCGGCCCTCGACGCTGAGAGGACTGCGCACGCCGCCGGGTACCGCCCACGAGGGATGAATCTTGCTGCCACCGAGCACTTCGATGATTTCCTGGCCGAACTGGCGGAGGCGGATGCCGGCGCGGGCGAGGCTAGGGTTTGACGCAATGAGTCCGAAGATGTTGCGTTGCGCGGGCGGCGTGTCCCAGCCCAGCAAGAAATCGGGGGCGCTCAAGTGAAAGAAGCTCAACGCGTGGCTCTGGATGATCTGGCCGAGGTTCATCAGGCGGCGGAGCTTGTCAGCCGCCGGCGGGACGCTGACTGCCATGAGCGCATCGCCCGCCTTGGCGGACGCGAGCAAGTGGCTCACCGGACAGATGCCGCAAATGCGCGCCGTGATCCCGGGCATTTCGCTGAAGGGCCGGCCCTCGCAGAATTTTTCGAAGCCGCGGAACTCGACCACGTGGAATTCCGCGTCGGAGACGTTGCCCTCTTCGTCGAGGAAGATGCTGATCTTGGCATGGCCCTCGATGCGGGTCATGGGATCAATGACAATGCGTTTTGGCATAGACGGTTCAAACACGGAAAACCGAAAACGGAAATCCGGGGCAACGCAGAAAATCGCAAGGCGAATTGGCCGTCCCGCCGGTGAAGCGTTGGGCTTCGGGTCTCGGCGTTCTTTCGGGTTTCGAGTCTCGGGTTTCTGGTTTCATCTCAACCGGGCCGGGTTGGCGTTCCCTCCGCGGCGGGCGCCCCAGCGCCAAGCAACCGGATCAGGAACGCCTTGATTTGTTGCGCGTTGGGCGGGCAGCCGCGCAGGAAATGGTCCACCGGCACGACTTCATGCACCGGCATCACGCGCGGGAGCAGCGCCGGCACGATGCCGTCTTCCTTCGGCAGGCACGGGTTGTCCTGCGCACACTCGAGGTAGGCGCGTTGCAGGACACTTTCGGCGTTGCCGCGGCCCAACAGGTTGCGCATGGCGGTAACATTGGCGGTGACCGCGCAATCGCCGAAGGAGACAAGCGTGCGAGTGCGGGCGCGAATCTTGTGGAGGAGTTCGAGGTTGTCCGAGTTGCAGATGGCGCCTTCGATGAGGCAGAGGTCCACGTTCTCCGGGTATTCCTTGTGGTCCACCACCGGACTAAAGACGAGTTCGACCCGGCCCGCCAGTTCCACCAGGAACTCATCCAGGTCGAGAAATGACATGTGGCAGCCGGAACAGCCGCCAAACCAGACGGTGGCCATTCTTAATCGATCCATTGTTTCTTCTCCCGGGCGGTGACGATGAATTCCAGTTTCGAGCGATCGCGCTGCATCTCGGCCACGGTGGCGCCCTTGTAAAAGAGCGCGCCGGTGGGGCAGGCCATGACGCACTTGCCGCAGTCGGTGCAGGTCTCGGAGTCGCCCCAAGACTGGGTGAGGTCAGTGATGATGTTCGCGCGCTCGCCGCGGCTGGCGACGTTTTTCGTGCCCGCACCTTCGATGTGCCAGCAGACCCGCACACACCGAGTGCAGAGGATGCAGCGGTTGTGATCCATCCCGAACAGCGGGTGGGTGAGGTCCACACCCCACTGCGGGAAGCGATACTCGTATCGGATGTGGTCCAGGCCGAAAGCCCGGCCCAAGTCCTGCAACTCGCAATGGTTGTTGGAGACGCAGACCGCGCAGAAGTGGTTGCGCTCCGCGAACAGCAGTTCCAGCGTGAGCCGGCGATACTTTCGCAATCGCTCGGTGTCGGTCTGGATCTCCATCCCCTCGGCGACCTGCGTGGTGCAGGCGGGGAGGAGCTTGAAAGTGCCAGCCACTTCGACGAGGCACAGGCGGCACGCGCCCACGTCGTAAACGCCCTCCAGGTGACAGAGCGTTGGAATCTTGATGCCTGCTTCCTTGGCCGCCTGCAGGATGGTCGCGCCTTCCGGGGCGCTGACCGGCTTGCCGTCAATGGTAAGGGTTTTGACTGCCATAGAGGTTCAGGTTCGGGCCACCGTCACTGGTTCCTTCGCGCCGGTCGGGCCCGGCGGGCGCTGCGATTCGGGCTGGAGCAGACGCTCGTATTCGGGGCGGAAGAATCGGAGCGTGCTGAGGACCGGATTGGGCGCGGTTTGCCCCAAGCCACACAAGCTGGTATTCTTGACCATCTCACAAAGCTCCTCGAGCTTGGCCAGATCGCGCGCGGTGGCTTTGCGCGCGAGAATCTTGCCCAGCAATTCGTGCATCTGCACCGTGCCCGCCCGGCAGGGGATGCACTTGCCGCACGATTCATCCCGGCAGAATTCCATGAAAAAACGCGCCACGTCCACCATCTGCGTCGTCTCGTCCATCACGATCATCCCGCCGGAGCCCATGATGGATCCGAGCTTCGCCAGGGATTCGTAATCCACCGGGACGTCGAGCGCGTCTGCGGGGATGCAGCCGCCCGAAGGACCGCCGGTTTGCACGGCCTTGATCCGCCCGCCCTCCGGCGCGCCGCCGCCCATTTCCTCGACGATGGTGCGCAGGGAGGTGCCCATCGGCACTTCGATCAAGCCGGTGTTCCTGATCTTGCCGGCCAGCGCGAAGACCTTCGTGCCCTTGCTTTTCTCGGTGCCGATGCCGGCGAACCACTCCGCGCCGTTGCGTAGAATTGCCGGCACGTTGGCAAAGGTCTCCACGTTGTTGATGAGGGTGGGGCAGCCCCACAGGCCGCTCTCCGCCGGGAAGGGCGGACGCGGACGCGGCGTACCGCGGAGGCCCTCCACCGATTTCATCAGCGCTGTTTCCTCGCCGCAGACGAACGCGCCCGCGCCGATGCGCAGGTCCACGGTGAAGTTGAGCGGCGACCCAAAAATGCCGCTGCCCAGAATGCCGTGTTGTTTGGCTTGTTTGATGGCCTTTTGTAGCCGGCTGATGGCCAGCGGATACTCGGCCCGCACGTAAATGAAACCCTGGTCCGCTCCCACCGCGTACGCGGCGATGGCCATCCCTTCCAACACGCTGTGTGGATCACTTTCGAGCACGCTGCGGTCCATGAACGCGCCCGGGTCGCCTTCGTCGGCGTTGCAGATCACGTATTTTTTGGCGCCCGGCGATTTGGCGACCGTGCCCCATTTGAGGCCGGTGGGAAAGCCCGCGCCGCCCCGACCGCGCAAACCGCTGGCGGCCACCGCATCCAGCACGTCCTTGGGCTCCAACTCGATCACCGCGTCGTGCAACGCCAGGTAGCCGTCCGCGGCGATGTAGGATTCGATGCGTTCCGGGTCCACGAGGCCGCTGTTGGCCAGCACGATCGGCCGTTGCTGGGTGAAGAACGGGTGGTTGAGCTCGGACTGCGACACGGTCGTTTGGCCGCCCTTGAGCGCGGCCACGACGGAAGCGGCGTTTTGAGGCGTGACCCTTTCGTAAAGCTCGTCGCGCGGGTCCACATGCACCAGCGGCCCCTGGCAGCAAAGTTTCAAGCACCCCACGCCGCGCACTTCGACCTGTTCCGCCAAACCGAGTTCGGCCACGGTCTCTTCGAGCCGGCGCTTCACCGCCTCGGCGTTGGACGACACGCAACCAGCGGCCAGACAGCAGCGCAACGTGAACGGCTTGCGCGCCGCCAACTCTTTTTCCTTGATCTCGAGAAGGTCGTTAAGATCCATGATTCAACCATTGCTTGACGCATTCCAATGCCGCCTCCGACGTCTGTCGCGGGGTCACCGTTCCATCGTAAACGACCGCCGGGGCGATGCCGCAGGCGCCGATGCACCGCGCCGTGAGCAGGGAAAGCTGGCCATCGGCCGTGGTTTCGCCGGCCTTGATTTTCGCGTGTGCCTCGATGGCAGCCACGACCTTGTCCGCACCTTTCACGTAACAAGCGGTACCCATGCAGACGACGCAGGTGTGCCGGCCCTTGGGTTTGAGGGTGAAGAAATGGTAGAACGTGGCCACGCCATACACGCGCCCGGGCGGCAGCTTCAGGCCGTGGGCGATGAACAGCAGCAAGCCGTCCTCCAGAAAACCGAATAATTCCTGCGCCTTGTGCAGCACCTCGATGAGCGCGTCCTGGCGGTGCTGATGCTTCTTCATGTGGACTTCAAGCAGCTTGAAACGCTTGTCGCCGCTGGGATGCGGCAGCACCCGCTCCGCTTTCTTCCGCTTTCGGCTGGCCAAAGTCGCAATCATAAATGTTTCCGGACACCACTGTGCGCCGCCCGAACCCCGGGGTTCGGAGCGATTGACGCGCGCTGCTGTGGCCAATATGCCGTGAAAACGGCCGCCGACTCAACCGAAATTGCTCTTTGTTTGACCCCGCACTGAACAGCGCGGCGCTGCCGGGCATCGGTGCCTGCCTGATGGAAGGCTTCGTCCCCGCGGAGTTTGATCAGGTGCTGGCGCTTCCGGCTCAAGGTTTGGCCTCGGTGGTCTGCTGCGCCTTGGGTTATCGGCACGACGACGACAAGTGTGCGGTCGCCCCGAAAGTCCGTTTCCCCAAGTCCGAATTCGTGAAGCAGCTCTGAGCCGGGCCATTACGGGTCGGTACGTGAATGTGACAGCGCGAGCAAAACGGAACCGTTGGGCGAAGCCCTATTGCGAACCGGTTCGCGCGCGGTGGTTCACCCAGGAACAAGGACTGATTCTCTGGCCGATTCTCTGTCTGGCCTGTTTCCCAGCCCTGCGCTATGCTCCACCATGTTTGTGATTGGACTGGGAACCGCCGTGCCGCCGGACCGCTATACTCAACGCGAGTGCTACGACGTCTTGCATGCCTCGCACCTCTTTCAGTCCCTGCAGCCGCGCTCCCGCATGCTCCTGCGCAAAGTGCTGCGAGGCGCCAATGGGATCGAGACCAGACACCTCGCCCTCAATCCGCTCGCCGAAGGGCTCGACGTAAGCCCCGACACCTTGCACGCCCGGTTCGCGCGCCACGCCCCAACACTCGCCACGCAGGCGGCCGAACGCGCCCTGGCAGACGCGGGCTGCGCAGCCCGCGACATTGATGCTCTCGTCATCAGCACTTGCACCGGCTATCTGTGCCCGGGACTGACCAGCTACGTCACCGAGCGCCTTGGGCTGCGGTTGGGCGTGTTTGCGCTGGATCTCGTCGGGCAGGGTTGCGGTGCCGCGTTACCCAGCTGGCGCACGGCGGAAGCCTTGCTGGCTGGGGGACGGGCCGGGAGGGTTCTGTCCGTCTGCGTCGAAGTGTGCAGCGCGGCAACCTACTTCGATGATGATCCTGGCGTGCTGATCAGCGCCTGCCTGTTTGGCGACGGTGCGGGCGCGGCGGTCTTGTCGCGGGAACCCGCCGGCCACTCCCGCCGCGTGGAGTGGAAAACCGCGGTGTCGGTGCTCAAGCCGGCGCAACGGGACCAGTTGCGCTTCGAGCAGCGGGGCGGAATGCTGCGCAACGTGCTCACGGTGGAGGTGCCCGCCCTGGCCGCTCAGGCGGTCGCGGAGATTCTCGACCAGGCGTTGACCCAGGCACCCGTGTCCCGCGGGGAAATCCGGGGCTGGATGATGCATGCGGGCGGACGCGACGTGCTCAACGCCCTGCGGCTCAAGCTGGGCCTCACTCCGGAAGATCTGCGCTGGAGTTCGGAGGTCCTGCGCGACCACGGCAACATGAGCAGCGCCAGCGTCTATTTCACCCTGCAACGCGCCTTGGCCGGCGGAGCGCCCGCCGGTTGGTGGTGGTTGAGTTCGTTTGGCGCCGGGTTCAGTTGCCACGGTGCTCTATTACAGGTCGAGTGAACCTCTCGCAGCCCATGTCTTTCAACCGATCGAGCGATGATGGAACGTAGTCTCCAGGCCGAGTGGCTCGACGGACTGTCAGCCCACGATCCCCGGGCCGTCGGCTCGCGCCGCGACTTGCGCCTCATCAATGCCCTGATGGGCAACGCCCGGCTTATGGCGAGGGCCGTGCGTGAAGCCGCATCGCAGGCCGTGCCACGGCGCATTGTGGATCTGGGCGCGGGTGACGGCGCCTTTCTGCTGGGATGGGTGCGCCGTATGCCGCTGCTCGCGCCCGGCACTGAAGTCCTGTTGGTGGATCGCCACGACGCCGCTGATGCGGGCGTCGTGACGGCGTTATCCGCCCGTAGATTGAACCCGCGAAGGGTGCAAGCAGACGGCTTGGAGTGGCTGCGAGCGCAGCCCGCCGAGGCGGACACGTGGGTGTTGGCCAATCTGTTTCTGCACCATTTCACCGTGTTGAACGCCATCGCCGAGAAAGCGGAGTTGTGTTGTGTTTGCGAGCCGAGCCGGGACTGGTGGTCCCTGGCCGCCAGCAGAATGCTCGGGCTCATCGGCGCCAATGGCGTGACCCGCCATGATGCCGCCGTGAGCGTGCAAGCAGGTTTTCAGGGCGGAGAACTCTCGGCCCTGTGGCCGACAGACTCAAGGTGGCGCTTGCGGGAACACCGCGCCGGTTTCTTTAGCCATCTTTTCCTGGCCCAACGCACGTGACGGCTTCTCATCCCATCACGGTTGTGGGCGGAGGTCTGGCGGGCCTCACGCTGGGCGTTGCCTTGCGACAGCGCGACATTCCGGTGACCCTCTACGAAGCGGGGAGCTATCCACGACACCGCGTCTGCGGCGAGTTCATCTGCGGTCGCGGAATCGACGTCCTACACGCTCTGGGTCTGTACCCAAAGTTCGTTGTCGCCGGCGCGGTGGAGGCACGGCGCGCGGTGTTTTGCGAGGAAGCGCGGCAGTACCGTCCGAAAGCGCTTCCCCGGGTCGCCCTCTGCCTGTCCCGCCATGCGATGGATCGACTGCTCGCCGAGGAGTTCCAGCGATTGGGGGGCGAGTTGCGTCAACGCGAGCGGTTCACCGCTAGCCCATACCCCGCCGGGGTTGTGCGCGCCACCGGACGGCGCATCGAGACCCGCCCCAAACGGATCAAGTGGATCGGGCTCAAAGCCCATGCCCTGGGAGCGACGCTTGACGCCGATCTGGAAATGCACTTTCTGCGCGGCGGCTACGTGGGCTTATGCCGGCTGGCCGGCGGGGTGGTCAACGTCAGTGGATTGTTCGCGGTGAATGGTCCCGTGCCGGAACTGGCTTCCCATTGGCGGGACTTCCTGCGCGGCCCGGTCGGTTCCGTATTGCACCAACGGCTCGAACGGGCTGAGTTCATCAACGAGTCGTTCTGCGCGGTGTCGGGTCTCAATCTGCGCCCCGCCCGGCCGGAGAAAGCCTCGGATTGCTGCGTCGGTGATGCGTTGACGATGATCCCGCCGGTGACGGGGAACGGCATGTCCATGGCCTTCGAATCCGCAGCTTGGGCGGCCGAACCGCTGGCGGCTTACAGTCGGGGCGAGCGGACCTGGGAGGAGGCGCGGTCCGAAATTGCCCGACGCTGTGACAAGGGCTTTGCGCGGCGGTTGCGGTGGGCTCGGTGGTTGCAGTGGGCCGTCTTCCATCGCGGAACGCGTGCGGTTCTTCTGGAATTGGGAGACCGCTGCGATTGGCTCTGGCGAGCCTGGTTTTCTATGACCCGCTGATCGGCCGGCCGTCACGGTGCTCGGCTTCACGCGGCCTGGCCAAGGTCCTCCAGCAGCAGGCGTGCGCTGATGCGGGCGGACTCAAAGATCACTGGCAAACCGCTGCCCGGATGCGTGCCGCCGCCCACCAGATACATCCCGTCGAACTCCTCGAAGCGGTTCTGCGGACGCAGGTGCAGCATCTGGCCGAGGTTGTGGGCGAGGTTGAACGTCGCGCCCCGGTAGATCCCGACTTTGCTCTCCCATTCGACCGGCGTGACGATGCGTTCGAAGCGGATGCGCTTCTCAATATCGCCCACGCCGAGCTTGGCAAGTTGCCGCAACGCCACTTGCCGGTAGCGGTCGCACTCCTTGCTCCAGTCAATGTTCGGATGCTGATGGCTCAATGGCACGAGCACGTAAAGCGCGCTGTGACCCGCCGGGGCCATTGTGTCGTCGGTGCGACTCGGGTTCTCGATGTAGAACGACGGGTCTTCCGTCAGCACGTGCTGATTCTCGATCTCGTCCAGGTTCTTTCGGTAGTTATCGGCGACGTAAATGTTGTGGTGCTGGAGTTGGTCGTACCGGCCTTCGATGCCGAGGGAAAAGCATGAAGGTCGAGCAGGAAAAGCGTTTGCTCGCGATGGTCGCGTCAGTCCAGCGACGGCGCTTCGCGTTCGGCACCAGCTTGGTCATGGCATGACCAAAATTAAGCACAATTACAAATTGCTTTTTACAAGCCACTTCCATCAACAACCCTAAACGGCATTGGGCTAAGGGGACTTGAGGCGAAAGAGGCAGGTCGTGTTGGTAAGCGGCTCCGAGTAGAAGTTGGAAACCACGCCGCTGACATCCTGCCAGGCGTTGCTGGAGGAGTTCAACGGCTCCGGGAGCTTCTGCAGCACATACGTCGGATAGCCCGCCGGCCACGAGATCTCCACAGTGTTCCCTTGCAGCAGGACCGACAGAACGGGGGGCGGCGGGGGCGCCGACAGAACGAAGGCCAGGATGGGACGGTTTCCCGGGACGGGGTTTTCCCGTGAGCCAAAATCCACCCCGGAAGTCGTGCCGGTGGTGATGGCCGCGATGCGCAGGGAGAGCAGGCCGTCGCCGGCAGCCTCGAGCCGGGCCAGGCCGGTAAGATCAACTTTGACCGGCTGGCCCGCCGTGCAACCGGACAGATTGGTGAAGACCAGACCGCTGCCGGCGGGCTTGGTCCGCCACGTGGTGCTCGTTTCCGACCAGGAATCGTCGGAGACAAATTCAAAGGCCAGCGTGGTGGAACTGCCGCTGGTGTCCGTGCCCACGCACCACAACTGGAGTTGCACCGCCTGGGCATCGGCCAATCCGCTGACATCAAAGCGGAGGAAGATCTCGCGGTTGAAACTGCTGCTGTTCGTCTTGACGTAGAGATTGGTGGCGGTGCCGAAGTTGCTGTTGGTGTAGGTGCCGTCCCGAACATAGGTGTCGGCGAGTGGCCCCAGGTTTTGCGTGGCTGAAATCAAAGGAGTGGCGCTGACTTCCAGAGAGTTGGTGCTTTCGGTGTCGTTACCCACCGCGCTGACGACGTAGT
>JALOTT010000147.1 GCA_025457745.1 Verrucomicrobiota bacterium | reverse complement strand
GTTCAACATTCTTCACGTCGCATTTTATGAAGTTGTGTTGCAACGCGACGGCATAGCCCTCCACAACCGGAAAGCGAATTTCAAACTGCTTCCGTTCTGGCAACGCCATGACTTCATTCTTTGGACGGTCTTCCGGCGGCGGGCCTTGCTTCGGCTCGCGGCCTTTGAACGGAATCAACGAGAACGGCACGCCGAAGATGTCCACGTATTCCGGCGTCAGCAGGCCGGTCGTCGGATCGGGCGTGTAATCCATCCGCCTCAAACCGCGCCCGACCACCTGTTCGCAGAGCAGTTGGCTGTGAAACGCTCGCAAGCCCATGATGTGCGTCACGTTGTTAGCGTCCCAGCCTTCGCTCAACATGTTCACGGACACGACGCAACGGATGCGTTCGCCTGGCTCGCCCGGCTTGCCGACGGTGGAAACGATTTTTCGTAATTCTTCCGCCACTTCCTTCCTCGTCGTTTTTGGGTCTTCACTCTCGGCCTGTGCGAGCAATTCGCTGTCAATGCGAAGCGTGACTTCTGCGCCCTTGTCATTCCACAGTTCCCGGAATCCTTGCAGTCCGGCGCTGTAATTCTTCTTCGGTTTCGGTTTCTTTCGGCGCTTGGGCGTGTCGTCATCCTCATCCTCGTTCGCGTCCTCGACTTCCATCAATTCTTCGCCGGAAATCATCCGATGGAAATGGTCGGCAATGGAAGTGTTGTCACAGACGAGAATCATCACCGGCGGCGTGCGCTCTTGTCCCGGCGTGGCGTTGTTCAACTGTTGAAACCGCTCCTTCCACTGTCCGGCCAGCGTGAGCAGCGCGTCCTCGGCTTTGCGGAAAACCACTTCCGGCTTCGGCTTGCCGCCCGTCAACTTCTCGCCCGCTTTCAGGTCACGCGTGATGTGTTCCCAAAGTTTGAAGTATTTCGGATCGGGCCGGCCGGTGTTGTCTATCGCCGGCAAGCGCGGAATTTTCGTGATGCCGCTCTCAATCGCGTCCACCAGTCCAAAGTCGCTGACGATCCACGGAAACGGCGAGCCTTCGGGATAGCCGCTGCCGCCGATGTAGAACGGCGTCGCCGACAAATCCACACAGAACTCAATGCCGCAGGCCGCGTTGATCTTGTCGAGGCCGCTCACCCACACGGTCGCTTCCTCGCGCTCCTTCTTTTCCTCTGGCGTCAACTTTTCATCTTCGCCGAGCGGCGCGGGGCGGTAGGCGTGATGTCCTTCGTCGTTCAAGACCATCAGCGGTTCATCATCCCATAAATCATCGAGCCGGTTTCGCGCGAACGCCTCCGGCGTCTCCGCGCCCAACCGCAGGATGGACACGCCGCCGACTTTTTGAATCTCCGCTTCCGGGCTGAACCAATGCCAGTTCGTCACCAGCACCTTCCCTTTGGCGAGTTCCGGGCGCAGTGCCGTGGGCACGAGATCAAACTGATCGAAATAATTTCCCAAGTCGCCGGGCCGCAGCACTTGCAACCGCTCTTTGATGGTGAGGTTTGGACAAACGATCAGTGCTCGACGCGGATAGCGCGGATCGCCCGGCTTCGTGCCGCGATTGCAGAACGCCCACGCCACGAGCATCGCCATCACCACCGTCTTGCCGCTGCCCGTCGCCATCTTGCAAGCGTAGCGCGTTAGCGATTTCAACTCCGCTTCGTTTGGCATATCCACCAGCTTGGGATGCTGCGCGACTTGCGCGACCCATTCTTGCGGACGCGGATTCCGCCCGGCACAGAGTTCGCGGTAATCGTCGAGCGTCAGTTTCGGATTCCAACGCGGCTTCCTGCCATGCGCCAGAATCTCGCGGAGGTAAATCACCGTCTCAACGGCTTCGATCTGGCAGAAGAATAATCGTCGCGCGCGATCCTCGCGCCACCAATGCCGGAGCAACTGCTTCGTCGTTTCGCTTGCGTTCTCCCATTTCGACTCGCGCCAGCGGCGCACGTCGTCACGCAGCGCGTTCACGAGCGGCAAATCATCGCGCTCTTCTTCCGCCAGCAAAGACATCTGCGCGCTTCCGGTCCGCTCGGTCTTGAACCAATAACTTGCGGAACGACGTCCGGGATTCTTCGTTGGAATTCCCGTCCGCGTATCGTAGAGCCAGTGTTGATCCGGTTCGGCGTAGGGCGCGCATAGAATCGGATTCTCGACTGGCTGAATCGGGATTGGCGCGTTCTTGCTCATGAAAAAAGTGGTTTGATTTACCTTGATTCAGCTTGATTTGGTTTGACTGGGTTTGACTGGGTTTGACTGGACGGTTGGATTTGGGTTCGTTTGGCAATTCTGCCTGGTTTGGAGGTGGTGAGCCATCTTGTCCCGGTCGGCCACTCCAATCCGGTTTGAAAGGTCGGATTTACCCGGATTAGGTCGGATTCAGTCGGATCGGTTGTTCTCATGGCATCATCACCACCCGCAACCCTTCATTGCCGCGCGGGTCAATCACCTTCACCGCTACCTGCCACTTTTCGCCTTTCTTCAAACGCGGCGGTTTCGGAAACGGCAGGCTCCGTAGCCCGCTCAACGCCTCGAACGCTTCCTCTGCAACCGCGCCGGTTGCGCCGAGCGCCTTCGCCAGTTTGTCCCATTTGCTTTTGTCCGGAAAAAACGCCTGGCAAATGCAAAATGTCCGCCCGTCGTAATCGCTGTCCAAAAACCACGCCGCAATGCGCTCCTTGTCCGTCGGAAATAGCGTGTTGCTCACCGGGTCGTAAACGTCCATGCCTTCGACTTCGAGGACGAACTGTCCGTCCGGTTGTTTTTCCGGCTTCGTCACTCGCGGCGCGCTGAACACGGTGAAAAGCTGGCTGCCCGGTTGCGTCTTGAGCAGATCGCCCATCGCCACGTCAGGACGAATCAGCGCCATGTGAACGCGCAAATTCGGGTGGCTCGCTTCTTCGATGATGGCCTGTGCCGCCGCATCGAATCCAAATCCCGCAAACACCAAATCATCGTAGCCGCGCCGGTTCGCCGCGCGCACTGCCTCCTCGACCTGATACGCCGTGACGTTGCCGACTTCCGGGCCGACGCTGACCGCGACGCGACGTTCCTTCTTGTCGCCGTTCGCCCACTCGCCCTCTGCATGAAGCAACAACGCGCCCGTGGCGGGTTCGAGCCGCGTGAACTTCTGGTTCTTGTTGCCGGAAAAATCCACGCCGCTGGCCTTGAGCAGCCGGAGAATCTTGTCCAGGTGGGCCTCGGTATTCTGTGGCTCTGTAGCCGCCGAGGTAACGAGGCGGACATCCGGGGCATCCGCCTCCTCACGTCGTCGGCTACCAAAATTTTCCAGTTCCTCCGGCGCGCCGCCAATAGGCGTGGCGAGTCCGTCTTCCACCGCGATGACACCCTCCATCGTGAACGGGCCGCTCACGCGCACGACACCGCCAACCACTTCCGGCTTGTCCACCAGTTCTTCCATCTCGGCATTCGCGGCGATGCACGCGTTTACTTCGTCCATCTTCGCCCGCCACTCCGCGCGGTAGGCTGTGAGCGCGTCTCGCAACGGCTTCGGCCAGTCCGGGTCGGTGTCAAACGGCGCTTCCCATTCGCGCCAGCCGTGGTAGGGCGCGTCACTCCGTGCGCGCCGTTCGTCATTCGCATCAGCGGCGGGCAGAGGACTGCCCGCCCTACCTGTTGGCAAAACCCACCGCCGCCGGTCGGCTTCGGTGATGGACTTCTTGCCGTCACGCTTCTGCTTCTCGGCGAGTTTGCCGGCGAGTTTCTGGCGCACTTCCGTCGTGACGTGTTTCAACTGAGCGTTCAGTTCCTTCAAGCGCTCGGCGAGAAGCGGTTCATGCTTGGCGAAAATCGGGTCGAGCGACGTGTTGCGCGCTATGCTCTTGAGCGTGATGTGCGGCACGGTCTTGCATTTGAATGTAAGCCGACGGCCAGTAGGCTTGCCATCTTCACCGGTCTCGGCAATCCACTCGCCGTGCTTGTTACGGTCGAGGTCTTCTGCGCTCAATTCACGCAATCCGTAAAAAAGAAAGCGGGCGGTCATCAAACGTTGGCGGGCCAGCGCCAGCGCCACGCGGCTGGTGTCGCACGTAATCCAACGCCGACCCCGCTGCTCGGCCACATACGCCGTTGTCCCGCTCCCGCACGTCGGGTCTAAAACCAAATCGCCCGGATCGGTCGTCATCAGCAGGCAGCGTTCAATGACTTTCGGCGTGGTCTGAACAACGTAAAGTTTTTCATCTCCGATAAAGCCGCCGAGAACCGTGTCATCCCAAACGTCCGACACTGGTGTAACAACAAAGTCGTGAAAGAACCTCGCGAACCGCAGTCTATCGCCTTTTCGGCCGAGGCGACCTGCAAACATCAACCGATTCATACCATCGGCGTTCGTCTTCCATCCGCCAGTCGCGGGTGCAAACGTCCCGCCCTCGAATTCGACTTTGAATTGGGTGGACTCGCCTCCGCTCTGCGAAATCAAATTGTCGAGCGCAAGAAGTCGCGCGCCTGATTCCAGAATCTTTCCAATCTCTGCACGTTCGTCTTTGCCAAGCGTTCTTCTATGACCGTTTGCTTCCTCGATTCGGTCGTAAGAGACTGCGAGTGCTGCCTGCATATCCTTTTCCAAGAAGACGGGGCGCGTTTTGACCTTTTCAATGTCCTTTGCATACCAAAGCAGGTGATCCATCGTTTGCGGAAGCAACTTGGCGGTCTGGCTCGTGGTTTTGAAAAACTTGACTCCGCAGCAGAAATTGTTTGGACCAAACACCTCATCCATTAAACACCGCACGCGATGGAGATTTTCATCGCTGATTTGCACGAAGATGCTGCCGGTATCGGCGAGTAGTTCCTTCGCCATCGTCAGCCGGTCGCGCAGGTAGGCGAGATAGGAATGAATGCCGAGCGTCCAAGTGTCGCGGTACGCTTTGACCATCTCCGGCTCGCGCGTGAGGTCCTGCTCGCGGTCTTTCACGTCGCGCTGGCCGAGTTGCGGCTGGAAGTTGGAGGCGAACTTGATGCCGTATGGCGGGTCGAGATAAATCATCTGCACCTTGCCCGCGAGGTCTTCGCGCCGCGCCAGGCTGGCCATCACTTGCAGCGAGTCGCCCAGAATCATGCGGTTCGCCCAGTCCACGTCGTGCTGATAGAACTGCACGGCCTGGGCGTAACTTTGCTGCGGGTCGGCAAAGAGATCGCGCTGCACGTCCTCCCGCGCCACCACGCGGAGAATCGCCTGCGTGGAAACGCGCTCGTGAATGTGCAACGCCACCGGCTCGACCTCGAACCACGGCTTCTCACGCTTGCCGCTCCATTCCAGCCACGGCTCGTGTTTGCGGAGAGCAACGGACAACGTTTTTGCTTCTTCGCTTGAGAGCGCACGCTTTCGTGAGGCAGCGAGCAATTCGGGTAACTCGTCAGATGACGGCGCATCAGTCGCGGAACGGAGCGCCGGCGGCAGGTGCGGATTGTATTCGTAACGAATCTTGGGCGCGTCCTTGAGGACACCCTGCGCGGCGAGTCCGGCGGGCGGATTGTTCTTCCGTTTGCTCGGATATTTGTATGACGCCACCGATTCCCCGGCAGCGGCGGACGGCGCGGATTTTTTACGCGACATAGGCTGAGTTCGCTCGCGCGCGAATCAGCCGTTGTTGAGGACTGCTCCTGGAAGGAAACCCGTGCCTGAAATGAAAATGGGACGCACTTACTTGCGCCCCACTACAGGCACGTGGATGCCTTCAAAGGAACGCTTTCAGCGCGCCCCGAGGGGCGCGCATCGAGCGCTGTCCTTTGATCGAAATTTCCACGTTTCGTAGTGAACAGCAGCCGAGACTGCGCGAAATGATTTTGGTTAAATGATTTTCTGGTCGTTTTGATTTCTCTGACGCGGTGAGATTACGGCGGGCGAGAGCGCGGGACAACCCGAATCGGTCCGTTTGGTTTTGTTCAGAGACAGGCGGGACGCGCTGTCCTACGTTATCCGTGTCCACTCGTGTCCACCCGCCGTGCTTGCGCCCGTCGCGGTGGGTCCGTGGTTAAACATTCTTGCGGCTTCGCGTCTTTGCGCCTTTGCGTTGAATTCGACACCTCACCCAAGTCCCTCACCCCCAGCCCCTCTCCCATCCGATGGGCGAGGGTGGCGTCGGACTCTCCCCGTTCGAGGCGGAGAGGGTGGAGCGTTCGCGTATTTGGTGTGGTTCGCGGTTCACCTCATTCGTGTTGATTCGTGTCCATTCGTGGTTTGCCAAATTGCATTGCCCAGCTACTCTGGCCGCCTGATTTATGGCGAAGACGAATCTCATCACGGAGCAATCCCCGGCGGAACTAGGCTACGCCATGCCGGCGGAATGGAAGCCACACGAAGCCACCTGGCTCGGCTGGCCGCACAACGCCTCCGACTGGCCGGACAAACTCGACACCATCCGCTGGGTCTATGGCGAGATGGTGCGAAAGATTTCACCCGGCGAACTCGTGCGCATCCTCGTCCGCAGCCGGGCGGAAGCAAGGTTCGCCAGCGGTTACCTGAAGCGCACGAACTGCGATTTGAAGCACGTGCAGTTCATCGTGCATCCAACGAATCGCGGGTGGACGCGCGATAGCGGGCCGATCTTTGTGAGAAGGAAGAATGAAGAAGGACGAATTAAGAAATGGGAAACCGCCATTGTCCATTTTCATTTCAACGCCTGGGCCAAATACAAGAACTGGCAGCTCGACACCAAAGTTCCGGAGACGGCGGCGAAGCTCTTGAAGAAACCGTTGTTCGACGCGCAGGTCAACGGGAGGAACTTCATCATCGAAGGCGGCGGCATCGAGGTGAACGGGCGGAGCACGTTGCTGACCACGGAGGAATGTTATCTGCATCCGAAGATTCAGGTGCGCAATCCGGGGATGACCCGGGCGCAATACGCCGCGACGTTCAAACAATATCTCGGCGTGACAAACGTCTGCTGGCTCGTCGCCGGCCCGGTGGGCGACGACACGCACGGGCACATTGACGACATCTGCCGCTTCGTGAATCCAAGGACCGTTGTCCTGATCCGGGAAACCAACCGCAAGGACGTCAACTACCTGCCGCTCGCGGAAAACTGGGAACGCATCCAGGATTTGCGGCTGGAAGACGGCTCGCGGCCCGAAGTCATCCCGCTACCCATGCCTGCGCCACTTTACTATGGCAAGTGGCGGCTGCCGGCGAGCTACGCGAATTTTTACATCAGCAACGCGGCAGTGCTCGTGCCGACGTTCAACGATCCCAACGACCGCGTGGCGCTGGGGATGCTGGCGGAATTGTTCCGCGACCGGCCGGTGGTGGGCATTCACGCGGTGGACCTCGTGCTCGGTTTTGGTTCCCTGCACTGTCTGACGCAACAACAGCCGGCGTGACCCGGCGTTTGATTTTCTGCGCGCGCACTTGCTTTACGGCATCGCGCGGTTTATTTAATCATTGCCCTGCCGATACGCCGGGCAACGACAACTTCAAAAGCAGGCCCGGATTTTGCGGAAATTGTTATCTCGACGATGAGCAACGTGAAAAAGAAAATCAAAGTCCTGTTGGTGGACGATCACCCGGTCGTGCGCAAGGGGCTTTCCTCCTGCTTGGCGAACCGGGAAAACCTCAAAATCGTCGGCGAGGCTGCCGACGGCGCGGAAGCGATGCGCAAGGTTGCGGAGTTGTTGCCGGACATTGTGCTCATGGACATCAACATGCCGGAACTGGACGGCCTGGCCGTGACCGAGCGGCTGCAAAAAGAATCGCCGCAGGTCAGGGTCCTCATCCTGTCCATGCACAGCAATCGCGAGTATGTGCTCCGCATCATCAAGGCGGGCGCGCGAGGTTACGTGCTCAAGGACGCGCCGCCGGAGGAACTGGTGCGCGCCATCGAAGCGGTCAATGCCGGCGAAACTTTCTTCAGCCCCGCCGTCGCCCGCATCGCGCTCACCCAGTATGTCCGCGAAACCAGCCGCAGCGACCCGTTTTCCCGCCTCAGTGACCGCGAACGCGAGGTGCTGGGTCGCATTGCCGAGGGCCGGAGCAACAAGGAAATCGCCAGCGACCTCGGCATCGGCGTGCGCACCATCGAAACGCATCGCGAGCGCATCATGCAAAAGCTGGAAATCCACAGCGTGGCCGGCTTGACGAAGTTTGCCATCACCAACGGGCTGGCGGCGTTGGACTCGGGGCCGAAGCCCTAGCGCGCTTTTAAGTAAGAAATAGACGATCTGCTAACCAGAGGGGCTGCAAATCGAAGATCCTTCAACGCTTCACAAGCATTTCCCGCACATCCACCGCTTCCATCCCCACCGCGCGAATGGCTTGCATGCCGAGGTCGGTGGCTTCGCAGGCGCGGCAGAATTGCAGCTCAACACCAATGCGGCGGGCGGCTGCGAGGAAAATGTCCGGCGCGGGTTTTTGATTCACCACGTCCTCGCTCGTGGCGATGGCGTCGAATAAATGGCGGATGCTCAGCCGCGTCAGCACCTGCTCGACGCTGGCGACCATGAAGTTCACGAGCGGTTGCGGCGTATAAGACGATGCCGTGCGTGTTGGCCACCTTCACGCCGAAACCCTGAAAGATACCTTCATAGACGGCGCTGAGGACCGTCTGTTTCTCATGGAAATCGGTGATGGTCGCGGCGGCGTTTTCAATCGCGCCGCAGAAGTGTTCCAGGGGCTGGCCGCGCTCTT
>JALOTT010000548.1 GCA_025457745.1 Verrucomicrobiota bacterium | reverse complement strand
GCCCGCGCCGATGGACTGGACGTGGCGGGGCCGCTCAGTGGCGACACGGTGTTTCATCACGCCCTCCACGGTGCCTACGATGCCATTGTGGCCATGTATCACGATCAAGGGCTTGCCCCCTTGAAGCTCGCCGCCTTCGACAATGGCGTGAACTGGACCCTCGGCCTTCCCTTCATCCGCACCTCCCCCGACCACGGCACCGCCTACGATCTCGCCGGCAGGGGCATTGCCAATCCCTCCTCTATGATCGCGGCCATCCGGCTGGCGAAGCAGTTGGTGGGACGGCGAGATGGCAAAGCGCCAGAGGGCTGGCGCACTCCATGACGCTGCCGCGAGATTCGCGAAGCGTCCTGCAGTGCGGTGGCCCTCCACCGCTCCTCAGGCGCAACAAGGCAACTCACCCCTTCCCCATCTGGCCACGGGTGACGCCGAGTTGGTTGTGCAGCTTGAGTTCGCGCCAGAGCTGGGTGCCGGTGATTTCGCCGCGCAGGAGCTGGCGATACTTGCCAATGGTGGTCGCGACTTCGGCGGGCGTTTCGTTCAGGAATTCCACGCGGAAGTGGCGCACGCCCAGCGCCAGCATGCGTTCCACGTATTCCGCGCCCGTCTGCGCCTGTGAATTGAACACCGTGTTCCGGCAACCCACATCCGCCTTGAGCGGGTGCTCCATGCCCACGCGGTCGCGCAATCGGACATCGTGAACGTCGCAAGGGCGGCCACAATCGCGGTAGTCCTTGCCGCTCGAGAGGAACGCGCAGAACACGCAGTGCTCCATGTGAAACATCGGCATGTGCTGGTGAATGGTAATCTCAAACCACTCGGGCGGCGCACCCTGTAGCAGCGCTTCCAACTGCTGGAAGTTCAGGTCGTAGCTGGCGGTGACGCGCTCCAAACCAAACTTGTTCCGGAAATAATCGGCGGAGAGATGATTGGCGACGTTCAGCGAAAAGTCGCCGACGCGCCGGTCGTTGGCGAAGTAGCGCAGGTGTTCGTAATTGCGGACGAGGTAGCCGTCGGCATTGCAGGAGCGAACTTGTTCGAGCGTCCATTCTTCGCCGGGCTTGAAGATGCGTGGAGGGGCGACGAAGATGCCCGGTTGATTGCTGGTAGTTGATGGTTGATGGACTGAACAGCCGCGGGCGGTGTGGTAGAGCGTGACGGCTTCGCGATATTTCTTCGGGTTCTCGAAGTCGCAGTAGATCGTCGAGATGCCACACTTGAGGGCCGCTTCAACCTGCGGCAGGGAGCGCACGAGGACAATTAGGGTAGCACCCGCGTCTCGCGGGTTAATTCCGGCGTCCCGCCGGAATTCTGCTGGGGGCGTGGCTGTGCTTGAGCTTTGCGCGTGTTGAGTGAGCGTGTGCGTCTCGCCGGTTTCGGGCGAGACGCCCGAAACAACCGGCCAGAGGCCGGTGCCACCTCGACTAAACTTCCACCGTTTGGGTAATGCGCGTTGCCGCTCCAGTTCGGTTGCCACTTCGCGGCGGAGACGGTTCAGTTCACTGACGGGGAGCATCACTGCGCCTTCGAGTTTGTTATCCAAATTTCCCAAGTGAAATGGCGTGCCGCCGAGCCGACCCAGTTGGTCGCGCAAGCGCTCCGTTGAGAGTGGCTGCTTCTCGGCGACGGCCAGCGGCATGGTTGAGGCGGCCTGAGCCACGTGGCCGAACTCATCGCGCGCAATCAGGGTCAATGGCTTGCCGACGAGTCCGTGGACCTCAATGGACACCGGACGTGTGAATTTGGGTGCGCCGCCTTCAAAACTTTGCCGCCAACGCTTCTCCAGCTCGGGGTCGCTGGTTTTCCAGAGTTTGTCCCCTTCGTTGATTCGGTCAAAGTTGATGTGGCCGTGGCCGAAGGCTAGCAGGACCTGTTGAGTATTGGGTGCTGCGTCCGGCTTGTTCCGCGCTCCGCATTCCGCATTCCGCACTTCATAGACGCGTCCGCCTTCTTCCTTTTCTTCCGGGCGGCCGGCGTCAAACACCACGCCGTCGCCGGGTTTGAGCGCCGATTCCAGCGCGACCTCAACGGCATCGCGGTAAACGCGTGTCACCGCGCCGAGATACACGCCGCGTTTCTTACCAAAGCGGGCATGGACGAGTTCTTGATTGTTGTTGCCGCCGAACCAGCCGGTGTAGAGGCCGCGGCTGAAAGCCATCTCCAATTCATAACGCGGAACGGGGAGCGCGGAACGGGGAGCAGTTAAGCTTGTTTCGTGTTCCGCGTTTCGCGTTCCCCGTTCCGCGCTTTTAGAGTGAGCCTCCTCACGTCGGCTCCTACCGAGCTGGTTGAGTGCGTTGCGATAGACGCGGGTGATGTTGGCAACGTATTCCGGGGCTTTGAGGCGTCCTTCAATCTTCAACGAGGCCACACCGACGGCGACGAGTTGCGGGAGGACTTCAATACCCGCGAGGTCTTGCGGACTGAGCAGGTAACGGCGGTCACCGAGGGGAACGAGTTTTCCGTCGGAGAGCAAATCGTAGGGCATGCGGCAGGCTTGGGCGCATTCGCC
>JALOTT010000547.1 GCA_025457745.1 Verrucomicrobiota bacterium | reverse complement strand
GATGCCGGAACATATGGAGTAGCTGATCTCGTTGTCCTCGATGATCCATCCCTTGCACCAATAGGCCGTGAGCAGGCCTTGTTGCCCCGTGGTTGGCGCCGCCCAGTTTGGACCGGCGTTGCGGAGATCGAAACCGCTCACCGTGAGGTAATCGACGTTCGGCTTTTGCGGTGTGAAAACTGTCGGGCGGACGTTGATTTCGACATTGGCCCGGTTCGGATTCACCCCCGGAAACTGCGCCCAGATGGTAGTGTTCGTCCCCTCCACCGTGGCATACCAAAGTGGCCGGGAGCGTTCCGTGGGGACTTTCGCCGGCCTTGATTTGCCTTCTGGCGGGCGAATAGATGTCTCTTTCCGGCCGGTGGCGAGGACATCCTGCAGAGTGGCCGCTTCCTCCAGCCAGTGATGATCGAGATAGACACTGCCACGATGATACAGGCGATCCCGGCTGGCAAACCAGTCGCCGTAAACCTTTTCAGCATACGGGTTAAAATCTCCGAAGAATGCGTTGCGAATGACGGCCCTCCATATGTCTCCCTCGACCTTCCGCCAGTCCGTGAGCGGCTCTGAGCCCGTGATGACAACTTTTTCCCCGGGCGCAGCCTGATAGACGATGCGCTTGGTGTCGGATTCCCCGCCGCGCGGGGGACTGACGCGCTCGCGGTAGATGCCTTCATGCACCGTGATGCTGTCCCCGGGCTTGGCCTGGTTGGCCGCTGCCTGGATGGTGCGTAGCGGGCGGGCGGAACTGCCGTCGGCCGCGTCATGGCCGGTGATTGCGACGTGGAATTCCCGGGCGGACAAGGAAGCGAGCGAGATGAGGAGCAGGCTGGCGATTTTCGAGAGGTGCAAGTTGGTTTTCAAGACGAGTTCTGGAATATTGTGGTTACTTGGCTTCAAAGCTGAATACGGCGTGTTTAAGAGATGCTTTTTTCTGCGGGAGCATTAGGCGGCAGCGGTTTCCGCGAGACGATGAGCATTGCGCGATTCCCTTGCGGAGATCCTGAGACGTCAAAGTTGGTGTGGATCTTCATGGCGCAGGATCATGTCAGGGCAATTCGCGGATTTTGAGGTTGCGAAACCAGACCTTGGTTTCATGATCCTGCAACAGGATGGGCGTCGGTATTTTGTCGGCATAACCCGCGACGTCTTTGAACTTGCTGTTGGCAATCGCCTGCGCCGCTTCCGGGCTGGCGGGGCGATAGCTCAACACGCATTTGCCATTCAGCCAATGCTCCACTGTTTTGCCGTTCACTACCAGCCGGGAGCTATTCCATTCCCCAACCGGGCTGGGGTGCGCATTTTTGGCAGGCATCACGTCATACCACGCGCCGGTGAGCTTCTTCACATTGAGCGGCTCGGCCACAAAGTAATGGTCGTCTATTGTCTGGTATTCGTGGGCGATGGCACCGCGCTGGTTGGCCCGGTTTTCGGATACGAAATATTTTACGCCGCTGTTGGCTTGAAATGAAAGCCGCCATTCCCAGGCAAATTCAAAGTTGGTGTGAATCGTCGTGGTGATGATGTCGCCGCCGTGCTCGCCGAGGCAAGTCAGGCAGCCGTTTTCAATCGTCCAGCCGGACCGGGGAAACTCGGAGCTTTGAAAACCCCGCCAGCCTGTCGTCGTCCGCCCGTCGAAGAGGAGCTTCCAGCCGGCGGCGGATTCCTTGGCTGTCAGCAGATTTTGCGGCGGTGCAGCAGGTGATTGTTCGTTCACCTGACCGACGATCCGGCACCAGGTGGCAATGTTGGCAGCGAGGTTTGTGCGAATATCGCCAGGGACGTTATAGCATTGCAACCCGACCGGACCGCGATAGCCGGCGGTGAAAAGCTTTGTCAAATAGCCCGGCAGGTCAAAGTCTCCCTGATCCAGCCGCATGATATAATTGGTATGCGCTTGGTCCAAGCCGTTGATGGAAGCCATGGTCGCCACTGGCGCAACGGCATTGACGATTTCATCAAGCCGGCGTCCGTCGTGGGAGTAAAATTCGTGGCAGAGGTTGATGGTCGCCCCGAGATTGGGACGGTTGGCGAGTTTGACAAAACGCGCGGAGTCGGCCGCATCAGCGATGTAAAACTTGGTGTGGCCATACAACGAGACGCGCAACCCTTGCGCGGCAGCCAAGTCGGCCACCTCCTGAATCACCTTCACCGCCTTCGCATCATAATCGCCATTCACCTTGGGCGACTTGACGGTCATCCAGATGACGGTGTCCGTGCCCTTGAGGAGTTTGATGGCCTCGCGGAACGAAGGCTCAAACGGTTGCGGTTCATCCACGACGGTGTGAAGGTAAATGGCATAAATCTTCAGGCCCTGTTTCTTGAACGCTTTTTGCCATGCCGCCAAATCTTCCGGGCTGGTGTAGTTGTAGCTGATGCCGGCGTAACCCAGCTCCTGGAGCGTCGCGGCCTGTTGTCCGGGCGTCCATTTGCCGCGGCCCACGCCATTGTCGAAAACGAAAAGTTCCGGGGTGACGGGGGCGGCGGCAAGCGCACTGGCGACTGTTACCAGCGCGACCGTGAAGAA
>JALOTT010000146.1 GCA_025457745.1 Verrucomicrobiota bacterium | reverse complement strand
AGTCCCCGTGCAATACGCCCAGCGCGCCGTGGGCCGCAAAGTGTACTCGGGCGGCACGTCGTTCATGCCGTTGCGCGTGAACTACGCGGGCGTCATGCCGATCATTTTCGCTCAGGCCATTCTCATGTTCCCGCAGAAAATTTTACTGTTCCTGGGGAACAGCTTCGATGTGAAGTTTTTCAAGGAAATAGCCCAGATGCTTGCGGAAGGGGCGTTCCTCTATATTCTGCTCTACGGCCTGATGATTCTGTTCTTCTCGTATTTCTGGGTGGCCACCCAGTTCAACGAATTGCAAATCGCCGACGACCTCAAGAAAAACGGCGGCTACATCCCCGGCGTCCGGCCCGGTCAGGCCACGAGCGATTATCTGCACAACGCCATGAGCCGCATCACGCTGGCGGGCGCGATTTTTCTGACGGTGATCGCCGTCATCCCGATCATCCTGTCGCGGGAGATGAAAATTCCGTATCAGGTCGCCACGTTCTTCGGGGGCACGAGCATGTTGATCATCGTGGGCGTGATGCTGGACACGATGCGCCAGGTCGAGTCGCACTTGTTGATGCGCCATTACGACGGTTTCCTGAAGAAAGGCAAGCTGCGCGGGCGGTTTTAGCAGCTCGCGGATTCCGTGTTACGTGTTCCGTCAAGCGGCACGTTGACCGCCGTGAGATACTTGACGCAACGCGAAACACGCAACACGGCGTATGATCATTTTGAAGAGCGAACGGGATTTGGAAGCGATGCGTCCGGCGTGTGTCGTGGCGGGCGCCGTTCTTGATGAGGTTGCGTCGTTCATCCAACCCGGTGTGACGACGCGGCAGGTGGACGAATTCGCCGCCGCGTGCATCAAGCGGCACGGCGGCAAGAGCGCGTTTTTGGGCTATCGGAAGTATCCGTGCCATACGTGCATCTCGGTCAATGACGAGGTCGTGCATGGCCTGGCCAACGAGCGCGTGCTGCGCTTTGGCGACATTGTGAGTGTGGATTGCGGCGTTCTTTACAAAGGGTTTGTGGGTGACACGGCGCGGACGGTGGCCGTGGGCGGCTGCGGCGTGTCGGCGCAGCGGTTGATGGACGTGACGGAGCAGGCGCTTTGCGAAGGCATCGCGCAAGCGGTGACCGGCAATCGCGTGACGGATATTTCGCGGGCGATCCAGAATTACGTCGAGCGCAACGGTTTCAACGTGGTGCGCGAATTCGTCGGCCACGGCGTGGGCCGGACGATGCACGAAGAGCCGCAAGTGCCGAATTATGTGGACGCGAAGTGCAACCAGAAGCTGCGGGCGGGCATGACGCTGGCCATCGAGCCGATGGTGAACGTCGGCCAACCCGGCGTAAAAATCTTGAATGACGGCTGGACAGTTGTAACGCAAGATGGTTCACTATCAGCTCATTTTGAGCACACGGTGTTGATCACCGAGGGTGAACCGGAGATTTTGACATGGCCGGAACAGATGCCTTCCAGGTTGAAGGTGTCGTAATCGAAGTGCGGCCCAACCGGACGTATCGGGTGGAGCTGGTCAACGGCCACCGGTTATTGGCGTTCGTGGCGGGCCGGGCGAAGCAGACCTTCGCGGGCTTGGTGGCCGGCGACAAAGTGAAATTGCAGTTGACGCCCTACGATTTGACGACGGGGCGGATTTTGGTCGAAAAGAAAACAATTTGAACATGAAAGTCCGAGCGTCAGTAAAAAAACTGTGCGAGCACTGCAAAATTGTGCGTCGCCGGGGCATCATCCGGGTGATCTGCTCCAACAAACGTCACAAGCAACGGCAAGGTTAGACTATGGCACGCATCATCGGAGTGGAAGTTCCGCCGAACAAGCGCATTGATATTGCGCTGCGCTACATCTACGGCATCGGGCCGAAGAACGCGGTGGAGGTTTTGGAACGCGCGAACATTGACCCGGCGATCCGGGCCAAAGACCTGACCGAGCAGCAACTTTCGCAGATTGTTCATGCGATTCAGGACGGTAAATATGTCATCGAAGGCGACCTGCGCCGCGAGATTGGCATGAACCTAAAACGTCTCCAAGGCATCAAGTGTTATCGCGGCGTCCGCCACCTGCGCGGCCTCCCAGTTCGTGGCCAGCGCACGCAGACCAACGCCCGCACGCGCAAAGGCCCCCGCAAGACCGTTGGCGTGCAGCGCAACCCCGACGCCAAGACCGGCATCCACTAATCATTTCCTATGGCTGAAGAAAAAAAGAAACCTGCTCCCAAGAAATCCGTGAAACCGGAAGGCGCACCCGCGGCGGAACAACCGGCCGCGGAAAAGGCCGCTGCCGGAGCTGGCGAAACCAAGCACGCCAAAAAAAGCGCGCCCGCAGCCGGAGTTCCGGCCCCGGCCGACACTGCAAAACCGACGGAAGGCTCTGCTGCCACTCCCGGCGCACCGGTCGCCGTCGTCACGGCGCCCACCGCTGCCGAGTTGCTCGGCGAAGACGCTGCGGCCAAGAAAATCATCAAGGCCAAGCACGCCAAAAACATCACGGTTGGCATTGCGAACATTCTGGCTACGTTTAACAACACGCAGGTCACCATCACGGACATGCACGGTAATCTTATCGGCTGGTCCACTGCCGGACGCGTCGGGTTCAAAGGCTCACGCAAGAGCACAGCCTACGCCGCGCAACAGGTTGCCCAGGACGCCGCGCGACAAGCGATGGCGCACGGCATGAGAGAAGTCGAAGTTCGCGTCAAAGGTCCTGGCTCCGGTCGTGAGTCCGCCATCCGCGCGTTGCAGGCCATCGGTTTCGAAATCACGGCGATCAAGGACGTGACGCCCATTCCGCACAACGGCTGTCGTCCGCGCAAAAAACGCCGCGTCTGATAAATCTCAAATCTCAAATCTCAAATTTGAAATCATAAAGTATGGCTCGCTACACAGGTCCTCGCGTTCGCATCAGTCGCCGGTTCGGGTTGCCGATCTTCGGCCCGTCGAAATATCTCGAACGCCGCAACTACGGTCCCGGCGTTCACGGCCCCAAATCCCGCCGCAAGCACACCGATTACGGGCTGGGGCTGATCGAAAAACAGAAGCTGCGCTATTACTACGGCCTGATGGAGCGCCAGTTTCGCGGCGTTTACGAGAAGGCTCTCAAGCGCCGTGGCGTCACCGGTGAGCAGATGCTGCAGATTTTGGAGACGCGCCTCGACAACGTCGTCTTCCACCTTGGTCTCGCCACCACCCGCGCCGCGGCGCGTCAGATGGTTGCGCACGGCCACATCACCGTCAACGGCCGCAAGGTGAGCATCCCGTCGTACGCGCTGCGCGTGAATGATGCGGTGGGCGTGAAGAACAACAATGTGTCGCGCCAGTTGGCGACGAAAAATATGGAACTCTCCACCAGTCGCGCCGTGCCGGATTGGCTGGTGCTGACCAAGGACGAGTTCAAAGGCGTGGTGATGCGTGTTCCGACGCGCGACGAAATCAATCCCATCGCCAACGAGCAGACCGTCGTGGAATTTTATTCCCGTTAACGTAAACCCGTCCCGCCAGTGCGGGACCAACGCAATTACACGGACTTTTTCCCGCCGCGGGAATAATCAGCGGGGGAGGTCAGATTAAAATTGCAAGAAAGAGAACCATGCCAGTACGTCTAGGAAGATTCGAAATGCCAAAGCGGTTGGCCAAGGAGGAAGCCTCCGCCACCGAAACCTACGCCAAGTTCATCGCCGACCCGTTTGAAACCGGCTACGGCCACACCATCGGCAACTCGCTGCGCCGCGTGCTTCTCAGTTCGCTCGAAGGCGCGGCCATCACCTCCATCAAGATTGATGGCGCGATGCACGAGTTCGCCACCATCGAAGGTGTTGTCGAGGATGTCACCGACATCGTGTTGAATCTCAAGAAAATCAAGTTCAAGGCGCACACGCGCGACCCACAGACCTTGCTGCTTTCCGTCAACAAAGAGGGCGAAGTGACTGCTGCCGAAATTCAGGTCAATCAGAATGTCGAACTCGTTAATCCTGGCCAGATCATCTGCACCCTCGACAAGAAGAAGAAGTTTGAAATGGAGTTGGAGGTCAAGGTCGGCCGCGGCTTCTGCCCTGGCGACGAAAATAAAGTGCCCGGCCAGGCCATCGGCGTCATTGCCGTTGACTCGCTGTTTTCGCCCGTGACCCGCGTGCGTTACGCGGTTGAAAACGCCCGCGTCGGCAACCGCACCGACTATGACCGGCTGATTCTAGAAATCTGGACCGACGGGCGCATTTCGCCTGACGACGCGCTCACGCAGGCCTCGGCGATTTTGCAGCATCACTTCGACGTGTTCGTCGGCTACGACAAGAACGCCGTCGAGTTCGAAGAGGTCGTGGACAAGCAGGACGAGGAGAAGAACAAGATGAAGAAGCTTCTCAACATGAGCGTCAACGAAATCGAGTTGAGCGTGCGCGCCGCCAACTGCCTCAATAACGCGAACATCACCACCGTGGGCCAACTGGCGATGAAGACTGAGGCGGAGATGCTCAAGTACCGCAACTTCGGCAAGAAATCGCTCAACGAAATCAAAGACAAGCTCACCGGTCTGGGCTTGTCCCTCGGCATGACCTTCGAAGCCGCCTTGCTCGACGCGCCGAAGGAAGAACCCAAGGCGGAGTAAGGGAATTCTATGCGACACCTGAAGCGAACGGCCAAGCTGGGCCGCCAATTCGAGCATCGCAACGCGATGCTCGCGAACATGGTTTGCAGTCTGATCAAGCACAAGCGGATCACGACCACGCTGGCCAAGGCCAAAGCCGCGCGCCCCGTGGCGGAGAAAATGGTCACGCTCGGCAAGGCGGGGACGATTCATGCCCGGCGCCAGGTCGCGGCACGCTTGCGCACACGCGGCACGACCGAGCAACTCACCAAGGAACAGAAACGCAAGTGGCGCGAGCAGGAAGACGTCGTGCGCATTTTGTTCGACGAAATCGCCCCCGCGTTCAAGGAACGCAACGGCGGCTACACACGTATCGTAAGAATGGAACAGCGTAACGGCGACGCGGCGCAACGGGCCATTCTGGAATGGGTGGATTTCACTGCTCCCGCCCCCGCCCCGGCGGAAGCCGCGCCTACCGAAGAAGCCAAGCCGGCGGAAGACAAGTCGGGGTCGAAGTAGGCCAACGGCTCAGATTTTATTGGAAGGCCCGTCCGCGAGGACGGGCTTTTTTATTGAGGTTGCCGTGGTCAGACCGCTCAATCTTCCGGCAGCGGTTTGCCTTTGGTTTCCGGCGCCCAGAGCAGCGCGACGATGCCAATGAGGTAGATGCTTGACATGATCACCGCCATTGTTCGGACAGGCGTCATCGTGCTCAACCAGCCCAGCAGGAAGGGGAACGGTGCGGCGAGGTGGCGCACCGGGTTGTAGCAGAAGCCCACGCCCGTGCCGCGCAGGCGCGTCGGCAAGATTTCCGGAAAATAGATCGAGTAAAGGTCGGGGCTTCGACCCAAAATCAGGCCATGAACGCTGTGGTGTTCTTGTATCGGGAGGTCTTGCCCCTGCCGCTAACCGGTTTAGAGGAACGGGTGCGGGCGCGGCGGCCCACGCGGTTGCCCGTGTTTTTGAGCAAAGAGCAAATCCGGCGACTGCTGGCAGCGATGAAAGCAACGCCACGCTTGATGGCGCGGCTGCTTGACGGGACAGGCCTGCGGCTGATGGAGTGTTTGCGGCTGCGGTCAAGAATGTGGATTTTGCGCGAAACGAAATCGTGATCCGCGAGGGCAAGGGCAACAAAGACCGGGTCGCGGTGTTGCCGGACTGCCTGAAGGCGGAACTCCAAGCCCACTTTAAACGGGTACGGTTTTTACACGAAAAGGATTTGGCGGAAGGGCTGGGGTGGGTGTCACCGCCGGACGCGCTGGCGCGGAAATTTCCGAACGCGGAGCGGGAATGGGCTTGGCAGTGGGTTTTCCCATCAGCGACCCGGTCGCGCGACCCAGTGACCCAGCGGCTGGGACGGCATCACACGGCGGAGACGGCGTTGCAACAGGCGGTGAAGGAGGCGGTCAGGCTGGCGCGACTGACCAAACCGGTGAGTTGCCACACGTTGCGGCATTGTTTCGCGACGCAGTTGTTGGAAAACGGTACGACATTCGCACGTTGCAGGATTTGCCCGGCCACAAGTATGCGACGACGACGCAGATTTACACGTATGTCATGCAGAAGCCGGGGTTGGGCGTGGAAAGTCCGCTGGATGGTTGAGGAAATATTCAACGCTCAATGAGTGAATCACGGCTCTCCCCCACCCCCACCCGTTCCCGCTGGGAGAGAATTTCCCGAACCGTATTTTTGCAGCTTGAACCCGTGAACCGTAGCCGCCGACGTGAGCCGGCTCTGTCTTCGCGGAGACACAGATGGAGCGGACGCATGTCCGCGGCTACGAGGTTCATGGAAGGCGGAAAGCGGAGTTTGCTGGATGAGCCGCAGGCGTGGCTCGACAAAGCTTCGCGCGAGTGGCAGGCTCAAGTCGTGACTGTGGCTGACAAACTGGAAGCTTTGCGTGAATTGCTGCGCTCGTATGGCTCGTGCCTCGTGGCGTATTCGGGCGGGGTGGATTCGGTGTTTCTGGCGCGCGTGGCGCACGACGTGTTGGGCGAGCGGTCGCTGGCGGTCATCGCCGATTCGCCGAGTTTGCCGCGACGTGAACTCGAGGAAGCCTTGGCGGTAGCTGGGCAGTTCGGAATTCCCGTGCAGGTGGTGCGTACGGCGGAGTTTGAGAATCCGAGCTATCTCGCCAACCCGGCCAACCGTTGCTATTATTGCAAAACCGAGCTGTTTGAGGAGTTGATGCCGCTGGCTCAGGCGGAAGGTTTTGCGGTCATCGCCTACGGTGAAAACGCGAGCGACGTGGACGATTTCCGTCCCGGCGCGCCGGCGGCGAAGGAATTTCAAGTGCGCGCACCGTTGAAGGAGGTCGGGTTGACGAAGGCGGAGATTCGGGAGTTGTCGGCGCAACTGGGCTTGCCGACGGCGGACAAGCCGCAGATGGCGTGTTTGAGTTCGCGCATTCCGCACGGCGAGCCGGTGACGGAGGAAAAGTTGCGGATGATTGAAGCGGCGGAAAATGTTCTCAAAGATTTGGGGTTCTACGACGTGCGGGTGCGGCATCATGAATTGAAAAACGTTGAAGGGTCGAAGCGTTTAAGCGTTGAAGCGGGGAAGGCGTCTGAACTTTCAACCCTTCAGCCCTTCAATTCTTCTACGAGTCTTGCCCGCATCGAAGTTGGGCCGGCAGAATTGCCGAAGTTGCTGGAGAGCGGGGTGTCGGCGCGCGTGGCGGCAGCGCTCAAAGAAGTCGGCTACCTGCACGTGACGGTGGATTTGCAGGGGTATCGGCAGGGAAGCCTCAATGAGTCGAGGGTCGAGGGTCGAGGGTCGAGAGCTTGAACGGCTCCGGCAAGTGTGGTTTTCCGGCTCTCGACGCTCGACTTTCGACGCTCGACCAGAAACTTTAACGCGGTTTGGGTTATCAAAGAGAAGCAATTTGAGATTATGCCACTTTTTTCTTACAAAGCGCGACGCCGCAGCGGTGAATTCGTGCAGGGCGTGTTGGACGTGGCCGACCGTCCGGCGGCGCTGACACAGATCGAGCGGTTGGGACTTTTTCCCGTGGCGGTCGAGGCGGCCAAAGGCGCGGTCGCGGCGAGTGGCGAGAAGGCCGGACGCAAGGATTCCTTCACGGCGATGCTGCCGCCGGCGGTGCGAGAGGCGCTGGCGAAGAAGCGCAAACCGAAGTTGCAGGAGTTGGCCACCTTCACGCAGCAACTGGCGAATCTGCTCCAAGCCGGCATGCCGCTCACCGTGGCGCTCAACAGCATGATTCACCTGGAATCCAAGGGCATTCCGTCGGACGTGAGCAAGCAGCTCAAACAGGACGTGATGGAGGGCAAAAGTCTTTCCGACGCGATGGCGAAGCAGCCGCTGATTTTCTCCGATCTCTACGTGAACATGGTACGGGCGGGCGAATCAAGCGGTGCGCTGGTGGACGTGTTGCGGCGCATGTCCGGGCACTTTCAACAGTTCGCCGAGGTTCAGGGCAAAATGACCTCCGCCCTGATTTATCCGATCCTGGTCTGTTGCGTGGGCGTGGGGCTGATCCTGTTCTTCATCTATTTCATGCTGCCGCATTTCGTGGAAATGTTCAAGGGGTTCGAGGTGACCCTGCCGTTGCCGACGCGCCTGCTCATCGCGGTGGGATATTTTTTTACGCATTACTGGTGGCTGGGCATTGCGATGCTGATAGCCGGGGTGATTTTATTCAAACGGTTCCAAGCGACGGAAACGGGACAGGAACGGCTGGATCAATGGAAGATGAACCTGCCCGTGATCGGCAAGGTGGTTAAATTGAATTTGTTTGGGCAGTTTGCGCGCACGCTTTCGACGCTGTTGGAAAACGGCGTGCCGGTGCTCACCGCCTTGAAAATCACCGAGCAGGTCATCCCCAACCGCCTGCTGAAAAATGCCATCGCCAAAACGCGCGACGCGGTGACGGACGGCAAAACGCTCGCGCAACCGCTGGCGCAAAGCAAGGTGTTCCCGCAACTCATGGTGGACCTGGTGAAAATCGGCGAGGAAACGGGCGATGTGCCGGGCGCGTTGCGCAACGTGGCGGACACGTACGAAGGCGAGTTGAGCATCGCTCTGCGCGTGATGATGAATTTGATCGAGCCGGTGCTGATCATCGTCATGGCTTTGGGCGTCG
>JALOTT010000145.1 GCA_025457745.1 Verrucomicrobiota bacterium | reverse complement strand
AGGGTCGGCGAGTGGAAGTGTTTGCTTTACGCCTGGCAAACGAAGTCTTTCAGAGAGGGCCAACAGCCCCGGCGACCTGTCACGACTATCCCCACTTTTTGGCAAGAACTGCGAGAATGTGCCTTGTTCTCAATGGTTTTAGCGTTTTCACATGTGGGCAGAGAAAAACAAAAGTGGGGATAATTTATCCCCATTTTTTCGAGGAGATTTGAAAGGTGACTACGCAGTTTTTCTAAAACTGGGGAAAGTCCTGGCGACCTGTTCCTTGACAGCCCCGCGCGCCGAAACTAACAATCCGCACACATAACGCTGACGTTCATGGGCCACCAGGAAACTTATCGCCACAACGAAGCCTATGCCGAATTCCTCGCCGGCTGGGATGCCGCCTTCTACGCCAAATACGCCGACAAGCTCAAGCCCGCCCGCCCCGGCGCGCGCGCTCTCGACGTCGGCTGCGGCGTGGGCCAGGTGGTGGCACGCCTGACGGACGCGGGCTTCGAGGCGCACGGCGTGGATGTGTCGGAACCAAACATTGAACGGGCGCGAAAGTTCTGCCCGCGCTGCCGGCTTTACGACGGCAAGCGAATTCCGTTCCCCGACCAACACTTCGCCAGCGTCGGCGCGCTGAACGTGCTGGAACACGTCGAGCAGCCGGAAGCTTTCATTCCTGAACTCGTGCGCGTAACCGAGATCGGCGGACGCGTCGTGCTTTCCAGCCCGAATTTTCTCCGTGTGGTGGGTTTTCGCGATTACCATCACACGATGCGCGGTCTGGACAACAAATGGCGCAACTGGAAACGCATCCAGGCCAAGCGCCGCCAGATGCGGACCACACCGGACTCGGTGCGTTTCGACCGCATGGCGCCCATCGTGAAAGAGCCGTTCACGCCCGACGACGACGCGATCATCGCCACGAACGCCGTTGAGATGAAATTCTTCCTCGAGCGCGCCGGCTGCGTAGTGGAAAGCCTGTCATGCACGGATCGCTACGTGGCGAAGCCCATCGATTTCTGTCTCAACCTCACGCCGCTACGTTACCTCATGTTCAACGCCTTCCTTGTAGCCCGGCGCGTGCGCTGACCAAGCCTCAACCAGCGCACGATTTAGCGTGCAAATCTGAACGGATCGAGTAGTTTCGCTTGTACAAAGCAATGTACCGTCTCACCAAAGACAACCTGCGCGTCGCGCTGGTCAGCGTCCAGAAAGACGCCGAGCGCGTGCCGCCGATGAGCTTGGTTTATCTCGCGACCTACCTGCGCGACCGAACGGGCCTCAAGGGTGGGAACATCAAGATTCTCGACCAGAACTACTGCGCCGACCTAGAGGCGGAACTTGCCGCCTTCCAGCCCAACCTGATCGGCTTCACCGCGATGGCCATCGACTACGGCAAGGTCATCCGCTTCGTCCGCTCCATCCGCGAGAAGTTTGCGGTGCCATTCATCCTGGGCGGCGTGCATATTTCCACGCTGCCGGAATCGCTCGACCCGCTCTTTGACGCTGCGGTGATGAACGAAGGCGAGGGCACGCTCCACGAGCTGATCGAAATCTTCCTGGAGAAACAATCTCTCGCCCCGGGGCACCTGGTCGGCGTCAAAGGCGCGGTTTATTTCCCAACGCCCGGCCAGCCGCCGCACATCAATCCCGTGCGTCCCCCGATGCCGAACCTCGACGATCTGCCCGTGCCGGACTTCCACTTCGCCAACCGCAACTATTTTCGGAAAGAAGAAATCGCCTCCATCGCTGATGTCGGCATCCGGGCCTATGTGCTGTCCTCGCGCGGCTGTCCGTATCGCTGCACGTTCTGTTCCACGGCGCGTTTCTGGGGGAAGATGCGATTCCATTCCCCTGACTTCACGGCCCGCATCGTCAAGCATTTCATGGACGAGTTTGGCTCTGACTACCTCAAGGTGGAGGACGACCTCTTCACTGTCAGCGCCAAGCGCCTTTATGCCCTCCGCGACGCCTTCATCCGGCACGGCATTTTTGACCGCATCAAAGCCATCGAATGCAGCCCGCGCGCCAATCTCGTGACCGAGGAGCTGTGCGAAGCGATGAAGGCCATCAAGATCAAGACCCTCAACTTCGGCTTTGAATCCGGCTCCGACCGCGTCCTCAATTCCCTCAAAGTAGGTTCCGTCTCGGTCGAGCAAAACCGGAAAGCCATCCGTCTCTGCCGCAAGCACGGCTTCAACGTCTATGGCAGCCTCATGTATGGCGTCCCCGGCGAAACCATCGAGGATATGGAGCAGACCAACGACTTCATCGACTTCGCCATCGCGAATAAAGCCCGCTACGTCTGGAGTTTCGTGGCCACGCCCTTCCCGGCCACGCCTTTCTGGGACATCGCCCTCAAGCGCGGCAAGGTCAGTAACCAGATGGACTGGGAGAAAGTCGATCTCCACAACCTTGCCGAGCCGCTGCTGCTTGACGACACGGTGGACCGCGCCGAATTCACCCGCGTCTTTCTCAAAGGCCGCCGGAAGCTCCGACGGCTCAAGGCCAAGATGATCTTTTCGTTCGTCGCGCAGAATCCGGTATATTCCCTCCGCAAAGCCCTGCAGGAGCCGAAGTATTACCTACCCATGCTCTCCAAGTGGTTCTTCCGGCAATGACGGGCGAGAGGTTAAATCGTGTCGGGGTGCGATCAAAAAGCGGAAAGGTCTGTGCGGTCAAAAGCGGAATAATGCGCCAGCCCTATTATCCGCTGGTGATGCTTCGATAGTCTCATCGGTTGCTTCAGCGGAGGACAGGGCCCTGCGGGGACGCAACCTGAGCGCCGTCTGAAGCCTGACATACGACAGGCTCGGTGGCACCGTCGCGCCGCCGGGCCGGCCCTCCTGCCGGAGTCAGTTTCAAAGCGATAAATCCTTCGTTTTCTCGCACCCTCGGCGGCGATGAAAAAAAACAACTGATCAAACGTCTGCCCGCTCCCTTCATCCGTCACGTCTCGGCCGCCCATCGCAGCAGTCAACTCTCCGCTCAAACTGCGGCGACCGAGTTGGGCTTGGCCCACACGCGGTTTTACAAGCTCTACAGCAAATACCTGCAAAAGCCTACGCCGCCAGCCATGTGGAAAGCTGGTCTCCGGGTGTCTCCGGCGGTGATCACCGCCCGGACTGGCCAACCCAGCGGCGGCCAACGCGATGTTGCGGGAGTTGCTGGGCCGGCATTTCTACCCCCAGAAAATCGCCCAGTACACGTTCCTTCAGCGCGGTTTCGTCAACCAAAACACGGCAACCGATGCCTGCAAGCTGGCGAAGGAATGTTTGAAGGCCGGGCCGATTTGGTTTCTGAAAGCTCTTCCGTTCGTGTGTGTGCTGTTTCTGCCGGGCTTCGTGAGCCGGATGCTGTGGCGCGCCTGCGAGAAGATCGTGGTCCACAAGGAAGGCCGGAAAATCAAACGCCCCTCCAAAATCGAATTCGCCGGCGGCAAAGACTACCGCGGGTGACGGACCAGAGGGTGCGCCGCTGCAACATTACCGCAGCAAACCGTTGTAACGTTTTCCCGTTATCACGAGGCTGCGGCTCACAGCCCCGTTGGGTGATCCAGAAAACTCCACGGCACGCGGAACTTATCCGAAAGATGCGCCGCCAGCGCTTTCACGCCGAAGGTTTCCGTGGCGTAATGGCCGCCGTAAAGGACGTTCAAACCGAGTTCTTCCGCCGCTGCAAACGTCCAATGCGAACCTTCGCCGGTGATGAAGGTGTCCACGCCCTCCTCCGCCGCGCGCTTGAGTTCGTCGCCGGCGCCGCCGGTCACGACGCCGATGCGTTCGCTAACATTTTTCCCGCCAGGAATGAGCAGCGGCTTTTCGCCCGTCGCGCGGTGCAACCGTCTCGTCAGATCATTCCGTGAGATTTTCATCCGGCTCTGGAATCCGATGCATTGCCCGTGACTGAGGAAAAACGGGCGAAGATTTTTCAACCCCAGTGCGGCGCAAAGTAACGCGTTGTTGCCGAGCCTGGGATGCGCATCCAACGGCAGGTGCGAACTGTAAACGGCCAGATTGTGATCAAACAGCAACCGCAGCAGTTCGTATTTCCGGCCCGTCCACGGATGCGACGGCGACCAGAACAGGCCGTGATGCACGATCAGCAAGTCCGCCTTGACCGCTATCGCCAGCCGCACGGTGGCGAGGCTGGCGTCCACCGCCGCCGCGATGCGGGTGACGTCGCCGGAGTTTTCCACCTGCAAACCGTTCATCGCGCCGTCGTAATCTCCAATCTCACGAATGCGCAGCAGGCGGTCGCAGTTTTTGACGATGGCGGCGAGTGGAGCTTTCGGCATGGCGGGATGAAACCAGAACGTCAGGCGCGTGCAAAGAGAGAAGTGTAATGCGTGACGCGTGAAAAGTATTTCGACGGTTCTTCCTCACGCCTCACGCCTCACGAGCGGTGGAAAACTTTTTCACTGCGCCTGTTGCTTTCTGCGCGCGAGTTTTTATAGTGCCTGCGATTCGACACATACGAAATGAGCAACACAACCGACGCCACGGCAACCTGGGACATCTCCGCGGCGCGCAATCTGTATAACATCCATCGCTGGGGCGCGAAATATTTTGACATCAACGACGCGGGCCACGTCGTCGCCAAACCATTGCAGGACGCGGGCGTGGCGGTGGACGTCACCGACGTGGTCGAGGAAGCCAAGGGGCGGGGGTTGAAGTTTCCGTTGTTGATTCGTTTTCAAGATATTCTTCGCCACCGCGTCGAGTCCATCAACCTTGCGTTCCGCAATTCCATCGTGGAGTACGGTTATCAGGGAAAATACCGCGGTGTGTTTCCGATCAAGGTCAACCAGCTTCGCGAAGTCGTGGAGGAAATTCTCGACGCGGGCAAACCGTATGATTTTGGCCTGGAAGTCGGCAGCAAGCCGGAACTGTTCGCTGGACTGGCGCTGCAAAATCAGATGGGCAGCCTGATTATTTGCAACGGCTACAAGGACACCGACTTCATCAAGATGGCGTTGCTCGGCATCAAGCTGGGCAAGAAGGTCATCATGGTTGTCGAGAAGCTCGAGGAACTGCGCCAGATCATCGCCGTTTCCAAGCAGCTCGGCGTCGAACCGCTGCTTGGCATCCGGGCGCGGTTGCTGTCCAAGGGCGCGGGCCGCTGGGCCGAGAGCGGTGGCGAGAACGCGAAATTTGGTTTGAGCACGGCGGAAATTCTGGCGGCGACCGAAATGTTGAAGGCGGAAAATCTCACGCATTGCCTCAAGCTTCTGCATTTCCACATCGGCTCGCAGGTGCCGGACATTCTCACGGTGAAGAAGGCAGTGCAGGAAGCGGCGCGCTTTTACGCGAAGCTCCACAAGATGGGATTCAACATTGAGCATCTCGACGTGGGCGGCGGTTTGGGCGTGGACTACGACGGCAGCCGGTCGGCGTTCGACAGTTCGACCAACTACTCGCTCCAGGAATACACCAACGATGTGATTTACTACGTGGCCGATGTTTGCAACGCGGAGAAAGTCCCGCACCCGGACATCGTCAGCGAGAGCGGCCGGGCCATCGTTGCGCATCACAGCGTGCTCATCGTGGAGGTCTTTGGCGCGATTGAGAAAATCCGGCCGGGCGAATTCTTTCAATACGGCGACAACGAGCACCCGTTGGTCAGGGAGTTGCTCGACATCAAAAAGAACCTCGCCAAGTCGAACAAGCTGGAAGCCTACCACGACGCGCAGGAACGCCGCGAGGACGCGCAACACATGTTCACGCTGGGCATGATGGATTTGCCGGACAAGGCGAAGATCGAAAATCTTTACTGGGAAATCGGGCGCGACGTCGTCGAGAGCTTCAAGGGCCAGGCCTACGTGCCGGAGGAAATCCAGAAGCTCGAAGACAGTCTTGGCGATCAATACCTCTGCAATTTTTCCGTCTTCCAATCGCTGCTCGACCACTGGGCGCTGGGCCATTTGTTTCCCATCATGCCGATCAGCCGCTTGAACGAGCGCCCCACGCGCGAAGCTACGTTGGCGGACATCACCTGCGATTCAGATGGCCAGGTGAACAAGTTCATTGATCTGCGCGACGTGCGCGACACGCTGCCGCTCCACAAGCTCAACACCAACGGCAACGGCCAGCTTGAGCCTTACTGCATCGGCTTTTTCCTCATGGGCGCCTACCAGGACATCATGGGCGACCTGCACAATCTCTTTGGCCGCGTGAACGAAGTGCATGTGTTCCTCGAACCCGACGAGCCAGCGGGTTACTACATCGAGGAAATCATCGAGGGCAGCACCATCATCCAGGCATTGACCTCCGTGCAATACGACGAGAACGAATTGAAGCGGCAGATGAAGGCGCAGATGGACGAAGCCATCAAATCCGACCGCATGAAACCGTCCGAAGCCATGCGGCTGCTGGACGATTACGAGCACGGGCTGAAGGCGTACACCTATTTGAACTTCTGACCCTGTCGCCATTGAGAATGGCAAACATCGAGCCGCGTTGTGCTACCATCCTCCATCCGCTATCCTCCATCCTCGTTCTCCAACGCCATGCCTGATCCCACGCCCAACGCTGAATTGCTTCGCTCGCTCGGCCGGCTGGCCCGCGGCCTGTCCGCGCTGTTTTGGGGGTTGCCCACGCTGTTGATTGTCAGTGTGCGCATGGCGAGAGCCGATTGGCTCGCGCCGTGGGCCATGGTGCCGGTGCTCGCGTTGAGCGGCCTGCTGCTGCTCGGCCTCTGGCAGATGGGGTCGTTCCAAAAACAGGAACGCCCGTGGCGCGCCGCGCTCGACCGCGCGAAGCTGCTGGGGTTGGTCAATCTCGGCCTCGTTCCGTTTCTCTATTGGTGGAACCGCGTGCCGGACCAGCCGTTCTTCGCGGGCGGCGTTTTTCTGCTCGCGCTGACCGGCGTGGTGTTTCTGTTCAACCTCAACCTCGTGCTCGCGCGTCTGGGCGCGATGCTGCCGGACGAAACCTTGCGGCACGAAACGAAACAATTCACCGCGTTCAACCGCGGCCTGCTAATCGCCCTGCTGCTGCTGACCGCGATTTATTTTGGCATGACGCAGCTTCCCAACCTGCCAATTCAATTCCGCATATTCGCACTGACCTTGGAGCGCGGCAGCCAGTGGGCGGTGATTTTTCTCGTGCTCCTGCCGCTGGCCATGACCATGGCGCTCATCTGGAAAACCAAGGAAGTGATTCTCGACAGCGTGTTCGGCAGCGGGCGAAACTGACCCGGCGGCGATTCAATTCACCAGCCGATACCAGTTGTCCCGCTGATGCGGTTCGTAGCCGAGTTCCTGAATGAGCCGGTGCATGTCCGCCACGGTCAGGCGGAACGCCGCGCCGGCCTGCGAAACCACATTCTCCTCGATCATGATGCTGCCGAGATCGTTCGCGCCGAACTTCAGGCCGACCTGCCCGATGTCCGGCCCTTGCGTGACCCACGAGCTTTGCACGTTCTCGAAGTTGTCGAGGTAGATGCGGCCCAATGCCTGCGTGCGCAAGTATTCGTGCGCGCCCACCGTCGGTGCGCGGAGCTTCGTGTGTTCCGCCTGAAACGTCCAGCAGATGAACGCGGTGAAATGACCCGCTTCATTCAGACGCGGAGCGTTGACGGTAGGGCGCGTCACTCCGTGCGCGCCGTCCTGCGGCAACTCCACGCTTTGCGGCGCGCACGGAGTGACGCGCCCTACCTTCGCGCAATAGGTGAGCGACTTGTCCTGCTGCACGCGCAACCGCTCCAGATGTTCAATCCGATCCTCCACCGTCTCCACGTGCCCAAACATCATCGTCGCGCTCGAATAAAGACCGAGCCGGTGCGCCACGTCCATGACTTCCAACCAGTCGTTGCTCATGGCTTTGAGCGGCGCGACGCGCTGGCGCACGCGATCCACAAGAATTTCCGCGCCGCCGCCGGGAATCGAGCCAAGCCCCGCCGCCTTGAAGTCGCCGATGATGCGTTCCAACGGCTCGTTGAACACTTCGCGGAAATGGATGAACTCGCTCGGGCTGAAACCGTGAATGTTCACCTGCGGAAACCTCGCTTTGATGTGCGCGAGTAAATCGAGATACCACTGCTTGGTCAGCTTGGGATGATGTCCGCCCTGCATCAAAATCTGCGTGCCGCCCAGCGCCACCGTCTCCTCAATCTTCCGGTCCAGTTCGTCGAACGTGATGACGTAGTCATCATAATCCTTCTCCGTGCGATAGAACGCGCAGAACTTGCAATAGACGTTGCAGACGTTCGTGTAGTTGACGTTGCGGTCAACGTTGTAGGTCACGATCGCGTTGCCGCGACCGCCATAGGCAGACTTTTTAGCGAGTTGACGTCGCCGATCCGCCAGCGCGCCGAGTTCTTCGAGCGGCAGATGATAAAGCCGCAGCGCCTCGGCCTGGCTGATGCGCTGGCCGTCCCAAACTTTTTGGAGCAACTCGTCCAATGACGCGTTGTAAATCACGCGTAAATGATAACTCATCCTGAGGCGCAATGGGAGCGCGGAGAAATGACAAGAAGATGGATGACAGGAAAATATTGGATGGAGAGTATTCCCATTTTCCTGTCATCCATCTTCCTGTCATAAGGGTTTTTCAGTTGAGGGCGTTAGCAGTTGAACATACTTTCAGCGTCGCATATGAAAGAAAGTAGACCATGAGGCCGTTCGTCGTTCCAATCATCTTGTGGAGTTACGTGCTCTCCGTTGTGATGGCGAGAAGCCTTTGGGCTGGTGTTTATG
>JALOTT010000546.1 GCA_025457745.1 Verrucomicrobiota bacterium | reverse complement strand
ATGCGTGACGGCCGGTCTGCTGGCCAACACATGGCGAGCATGCGCAAAACTCGTTGACCACTTTTCGTGGGGAGTACTGCTCTTGGTGATCATTTCTGCTGTCCTTTCTTTCGGGGCTGGTAGCGATTTCATTTATTGGGTAGCTGTTCAAATGGAACTGCGCAAAGCCAAGCGAAATCGATTTGAGAATTATCGGGAGATCAAATCTCACTTCGATTCTCAGGGTAACTGCGGTCATCTGATTCGGAAGGGCGATTTGATAGGCTGGCACCGGCGATATGGTGCGCGGTGCGCGTCCTGTTGGGCTGATTGGAAGCACAACTATGGGAAAGAGAAACAAGGACCGCGTCCAAGTCGTCGAATATAGAAGTTGGCCGCAAGTCCCACAATTGATTGCGGGCACTTGGTGAGCCAGTCCATTCGTTCGGTTTTTGCACTTTAGCCTGCGCTCTCCTTGACCCGCGCCTGCAAAGCCGCTAGACCTTGCGCACATTTATGGCAACCAAACAAATCATCAAACCCGCGAAATCACCCGCCGCCGTCGGCCCTTACAACCATGCCGTGCGCGTCGGCGACCTGCTGTTCTGCGCCGGGCAAATTCCAATTGATCCGGCCAACGGAAATTTGATCGCCGGCGACATCAAGGCGCAAACCGAGCGCGTGCTGCAAAACGTGAAGGCCATCCTCGACGACCAGAAGCTCACGTTCGCCAGCGTGGTCAAGAGCACGGTGTTCATGACGAACCTCGCGGACTTCGCCGGGATGAACGAGGTCTATGCGAAGTATTTCACCAGCGATTTCCCGGCGCGCTCGACGGTTCAACGCCCGCTTCGGTGTCGCAATGCAGTCGGACGTTGAAGCGGGCTGAAGCCCGCGCTCCGGTGGGCGCTCGTAAATCGTAAATTGAATATCGTAAATATGAAGAAGTCCTGGCGCGAAAAACTGGCAACGAGCAAAGACCTGCCGAAAACGATGGTCATCCCCGCCCCGTTGGAGGTGGACGCGTTGATGAAACAAGTTCCGATAGGCCGCGTCGTGACGATCAACGAACTCCGCGCCGCGCTGGCCGCAAAACACAAGGTGACGTTTGCCTGCCCGTTGACCACGGGGATTTTTTCCTGGATCGCCGCCCACGCCGCCGCCGAGGCTGAGGCCGCGGGTGTAAAGCGAATCACTCCGTTTTGGCGAACTCTGAAAACCGGTGGCGAGGTGAATCCTAAATATCCCGGTGGTGTCAAAGCCCTCGCCAGACGCTTGCGCGCCGAAGGCCACAAGTTTGTGACCAAGGGCAAGCGCGTGCTGGTGGCGGATTACGAGTTGAAGCTGTTTAAGAAATTGCGCTGAATGAAATCCGGTCGCTTCTCCCTCACCCTGACCCTCTCCCGCTGGGAGAGGGAACAGCAGTCGTATATCCCGTTTTTTTTCGATGCGTGTCCGGCTAATTCCCTCACTCGATTTCCCACGAGACTGAGCACGATTCTCCCTCTCCCAGCGGGAGAGGGCCGGGGTGAGGGAGAACAAACCGCAGAAGTCGCATAGCCCCATGTCGCTTGGACTTCAACTTTTGATCGCGTTCGTCGTGGGCGGCTTGCTCGGCCTGCTCATCGGCTGGCTGCTGGGGCGTGGGCGGGCGACAACGGCGCCTGCGGATTCACGATTAGAGGAGGAACTCCGCCAGCAACTAGCGCAGCGCGAAACCGAGTTGGCGCAGCTTCGCGGCCAACTGACTGAAACCAGTAACGCGCGCGCTTCCGCCGAAGCCAGGCACGCATCGGCGGAAAAAATGTTGGCGGAACAACGCGTGTTGCAAGACAAGGCGCTGGTGGATTTGCGCGAGGCGTTCAAGGCATTGAGCGCCGACGCGCTGAAACAGACCGCGCCGGAATTCTTGCGATTGGCGAACGAAACTTTTGGAAAATTTCAGGAGACAGCCAAGGGCGATCTGGCGCAGCGGCAGGAAGCCATCAAAGGCTTGGTTGAGCCGCTGAAGCAACAGTTGGAGACTTACCAGAAGCGATTGCAGGAAAGCGATCGGGCGCAATCGGGCGCGCTCGGCGAGGTGAAGAAGCAACTGGAGACGCTCGCGCAATCGAGTCAGTCGCTTGCCCAGGAGACACAGCAGTTCCGCATGGTGCTCAAGTCCAATCAGGCGCGCGGGCGTTGGGGCGAGGAAACCCTGCGGCGCGTGGTCGAAGCCGCCGGCATGAGCGCGCATTGCGATTTTACGGAACAGACGCAGTCCGATGACAAGAAGCCCGATCTCATCGTGCGGCTGCCCGGCGAGCGGTTCATCATCGTGGATGCGAAGGTGCCGGAGTTGGATTTTCTGAGCGCGCTGGAGTCCGCCGACGCCACCAAACGCGCGGAATCACTCACCGCCCACGCGGCGAAGTTGAAAGCCACGATCAAGGCGCTCGCCGACCGCGACTATCCGAGCCAGTTTCCGAACGCACTGGATTATGTCGTTTTGTTTCTGCCGGCCGAGTCGTTGTTTAGCGCGGCGTTGGAAGGCGACCAGGATTTGATCGTGTGGGCTGCCGGCAAGCGCATCATGCTGGCGACACCGGCCTCGCTGATCGCGCTGCTGCGGTCGGTGAGCATAAGCTGGCAGCAACATGCGCAGACGGAGAACGCGCAGAAGATTGCCGAGGCAGCGCAGGAATTATTCACGCGCGTGGTAAAATTCACCGAGCACTTCGAGAAAATTCGCGGCGGACTGGAAAAGGCGAACACGGCGTTCAACGACGCGGCGGCAAGTTTTCAGACGCGGGTGCGTCCGGCGGGCGAACGGCTCACGGAGTTGGGTGGTGCGACGTCGGGAAAGGAACTGGCCGATGTGCAACCGCTGGATTCGACGCTGAGGTTGCCGCCGGGTAGTTGAGGTGAGAATGAAGTTTGGCGGCCAACTACAATCGGAAGTGCAACGCGTGTCTAACTTTTCTCCCTCACCCCGGCCCTCTCCCGCTGGGAGAGGGAGCGTCGTTCGCCAGTTCGTGAGAAATCGCGCGGTTGGATTGGCGGGACAGTCGCCCGCAGATCGAAGAACGTGCGCAGACGGTCCCCTCTCCCAGCGGGAGAGGGTAAGGGTGAGGGAGAGTCGTGCGAACACCATGAAATGCCGATGTTGAAACAAGCGCCCAGAACCACACGAATCGCCCGCAACCTGCGCAAGCACGAATCTTGGGGTGAGCGCTTGATGTGGTCGTGGCTGCGTGGCCATCGCTTCGCGGACTACAAGTTTCGTCGTCAGCATCCGATTAGACCTAATGCCTTTCGGAAACGCACGATGGGTCAGACAAAGGTGAAGCGGAGCGGGCCTTCAAACGATTTATTTTCCAGCAAGCGGGGCCAACTGC
>JALOTT010000545.1 GCA_025457745.1 Verrucomicrobiota bacterium | reverse complement strand
CGTGATTGTCACCGTGCCGCCGCCTTCCAGCATCACGGTCTCGTTGGTGTGGAGGATTTGCACCTTGTTGTAGGCCACAGTCAGGTTGCCGACGTCGTCCCACACCGGCGCAAACGACCGCTCCAGCGGCGGGTCATTGAACAGCAGCGCGTCCTTGCTCCACGTCGCCGACGCCGGGTCCAGCACGCGATAATGCGCATCCGATCCGGCCTGGCTCATCTCCTGCCAAAGCAACGCAAGATTCCCCGCCGGTCCAATCGTCATCGCGTAATCCGCAAAGCCCGCCGTTTGCGAATCGGCGCGAACCAGCGTGGAATTCGTCGAGAAATCCTGGCTCAACACCAGATTCGTGCCGCTCTGCCAGACCAGATAGCGGTGACCATCTGGTGCGACCGATACCCGCGCATTGCGGTTCCCAACCGTGTTGGTGGTGAACTGCGTGGCCGCGCCCCAAACGCCGTTGCTCCACGCGCAGTAGAATACCTGCTGGTCCGCCGCGTTCGTCAACACGCCGTCAAGGTCACGCGTCCACGCATAGACCGCGCGGTTGCTGACGCCTGACAACGATTGCGAAAGTCGGTTCGGCAAATCTGCCAGCAAGGCTTGCGGCGGCGACCAGCTCTGGCTGGCCGGATTCCACTCCGCACAAAGCACTTGGCTGCCCGCGCCGTTCGTGCCCATCAGCAAGTTGGAAGTGTTGGCCGTCCACGTGGCCAGCACGGTGCCGTTGGTCATCGGGCCGCAGAGCAGCGGGGCATGATCCAAATATCCGTTGCTCGCCAGCGACACCGGCGCAGACCAAGCGCCGCTCGTGTGATTCCACTTCGACCAGACGATTTCCATCTGCGCCGCCATCGCCGGGAGATTCGTCTGGTTGAAGTTCGGATCCGCGACCCGCTCCCACACTGCGATGGCGTCGCCGTTTCCGTCGTAGGCCACGCGCGGCGCAAACTCCGCTTGCGTGTTGGTCTGAATGTTCGCCGGCGTGTTCCAGTTGGTGCCGTCGAAGCGCGTCCAGCGGATGTCGGTGAACTGAAGTGCGTTCGAGGTGCCGTTGTCCGCGACATACAGCAACATCAACTCCTGCCCGCGACCGGCCATAGCCGGGTCCGAGCCGGGGAAGACATTCTCCAGAATCGTCAAGTCGGCCTGGCCGACGCCCGAAGCCTCGGCTGGCGTTGGGCCGTTTTGCGGTTGGCTGTCCCCGGCTGCCTTGACGACCTTGCTCGACACAGAGCGGCCTACCCGCCGGAACGCTTCCAAAGGTGAAAGGGTTTGGGTGCCGGCATCCGTGGCCAGGAGCGCGCTGCGTCCTCCAGCAACCTGCACTGTTGCTTCTTGGGCCACGAATCGTTCCGGCCCGGCCTTGAGGTAGCTGCGGGGAATTATGCCGGAAGAATCACTGACGGCCCGGAGGACGACCCACTGGCCGTCGCCCAAGAGCGGACTAACGGCGTGGGCGTTTGCCCCGAGCAGGGCCGGACTACTCTGAGAACGCTGGTAAACGGTGCCGCTCAAGATGATGAACTTCTCGTCGTAATCTCGCATCAACCACGCCTCGAAGTGCAGCTTCATGTAGATCGAGGCAGTGATTTCTTCCATGCCGAACTGCGGCGCGAGTTGAAGGTCGAAACCCAGATTCCCTCCGACCGCAATGGATCCATGCGCCACCCACACATTGGGTTCGTAGATTGCTTCAACTCCTGGTTCCAGGTTCAGCGTCGCGTTGTCAAACGCCAGGGAAGGAAACTTCAACATGGCGGATAACTCCGCATCGAAAAGGCCATCCACCCGCACGCGCTGGATGCTATTCACATCAATGCCCAGGTGCTTCAGGTGATCGAGCAACCGCACGAGCTGTCCAACTGGTACGACATAGTCAGTGAAATAGAACGACAATATCTCCATTCGCACTCCCGCCGACAACTCCGCGCCAACCCGTTCCAGGACGATGCCGTCGGTCTGGCTAGCCCTGCCCTCGAATTTGCCCCCGAAGGCCCAATTGAAATCAACATTCCCGAAGTAGAACTTCGGGTGCAGGGGCGTGCTGTGCGGGCGCACACCGGAACGGTAGTGCAGGCGCTTGTCCCATTCTTTGCCGGCAAAGAGACCCCATTCCCCCGTGAGCACCTGATAATCAAATGCCACGTCAAAATTAAACTTCGGGCCAAAACTGCCAATGAAAGGAATTTGCCGCACGTCTTGGGCGGACAGGATCGAGCGCGGGAAGTTAAACTCCCAACTGATGGCCGGCTGGTTGCCCGGGATGAACTCGAATGGCAGCAATATGGCTTGGTCCACCAGAAACAACGGCATCGGCAAAATCGTCACCGGCTGATTGAACATGGCCGAGCGCGTGGCGTCGGTAGCCACTGCTACTGCGGAAACCTTGTTCGCGCCCAGCGTGAGGCTGCCGAAGAAACCCAACCCCATGTCAAGCCGATCTTCTACACCTTGATTTTGTATCCTGCTGTGCATGAGCGAGGTGCAAATATGCGAATCGGCGTTTGGCACTACATATTGCTCATGGCGTTG
>JALOTT010000544.1 GCA_025457745.1 Verrucomicrobiota bacterium | reverse complement strand
TGTTTCGGAAGTTGGTGCCACTGGCCCGGGAACACCGGGTTGGTGTTGAACCTGCTAAGTTCCGCTCAAACAGAAGGTCTGATTGCAACCATGAAGGACATGAGCCCGATACCGACGAGGGTTTTGCTGGTGGAAGACGATCCGGAAATGCCGGACGTGCTGGCGGCGTTGCTGGCTCAGGATGGCATTGCGCTGGAGTCCGCCACCAACGTCGAAGAGGCGTGGAACAAGATCACCAGCGTGGTCGGCACCGATGCCCACCCCTTCGAACTGGTGCTGTTGGATCTCGGCCTGCCCGGGGCCAATGGCTTTGACTTGCTCCAGCGCATCAAGGCATCAACGCGCTGGAATTCACTGCCCGTCATCATCGTCACGGCGTGGAACAACACCGAGGACAAGGTCCGCGGTTTCAGTCTCGGCGCGTCCGATTATCTCACCAAGCCATTTGAATCGGCCGAACTGCGCGCCCGCGCCAGTTGCCTGTTGCGCAGCAAACGATTGCAGGACGAACTGACGCAGGCCAATCATGACTTGAAGGCCGCCAAGCTCGCCGCCGAGTCGGCCGTGCGCGCCAAGTCGGATTTTCTCGCCAGCATGAGCCACGAAATCCGCACGCCCATGAACGGCGTGATCGCGATGACCAGCCTGCTCCGCGACACCGAATTGACCGACGAACAGCGCGGTTACGTGGATACCGTCCATACGAGCAGCGAGTCGCTGCTGACCATCATCAACGACATTCTCGACTTCTCCAAAATTGAATCGGGCAAGCTGGAGCTGGAATCGGTTCCCTTTGATGTGCGCGACTGTGTGGAAGACGCCGCAGAATTACTGGCCGCGAAGGCGGGGGAAAAGCAGGTGGAATTGTTGCACGAGTTTGAGCCCGGTCTCCCGGCGGAATTGCTGGGCGACACCACTCGCCTGCGCCAGGTGTTGGTCAATTTGATCAGCAACGGCGTCAAGTTCACCCATCAAGGCGAAGTCGTGGTGAAGGTTCAAGCCATCGCCAAGCCCGAGCCGCACCAAAACACTTCCCCATCCTGGGTGTTGCATTTCACCGTGCGCGACACGGGCATCGGCATTCCCGCCGACCGGATGGCGCGGCTGTTCCGGGCGTTCAGCCAGGCGGAGACCTCCACCACGCGCAATTACGGCGGCACCGGGCTCGGGCTGGTCATCAGCAAACGGCTGGTGGAATTGATGGGCGGCAAAATGTGGGTGGAAAGCGTGCCCGGCAAAGGCTCCACCTTCCACTTCAGCATCCCGTTTGCCAGCAACGCGGCCACGACCGCCCAACCCGTCAACGGCGAGGCCCGCTTGACCGGAGCCCGGGCGCTGATCGTGGATGACAACGTCTCAAGCGGCCGGATCCTGGCCGACCAATTGCGCGCCCACGGCCTGGTTCCACGCACGACGCAGCATCCCGCGCAGGCGCTCGACTGGCTGCGCGCCGGTGAAAAGTTTGATCTGCTGTTCCTGGATTTGAACATGCCGGAGATGTCCGGTCCCACCCTCGCCGCAGAACTCAGCAAGCTCACCGGCGGCATCACGCCCCCGATTGTGCTGCTCACGCCCTTGGGTATTCGGCCGGATTCGCCCGAAGTGGCGGGTGCCCGGGCCAGCAGTTGTCTGGCAAAGCCAGTGAAGGCGACGGCGTTGCGCGAAGTGCTCGCCCGCATTTCTTCCGGCGTGAAGCGAGCCACCGGCCCGACCCAGGCAGCGGGCGGCAGCAAACTTGATCCCACCCTGGCCACGCGTCTGCCCCTGCGCATCATGGTGTGTGATGACAACGCCATTAACCAAAAGGTCGCCCAACGTGTGCTCCAGCAGATGGGTTACCAGACGGTCGTCACCAACAACGGCAAGGAAGCAGTGGCGGCTTTGGACCGCGAGCGCTTGGACCTGATTTTCATGGATTTGCAAATGCCTGAGATGAACGGCCTTGAGGCCACACAGGCGATTCGTGAACGGCAGGCGGACAGTTCGCAATTCCCAAACTGCCAGCCGCCCGTCATAATCATCGCGATGACGGCCAGCGCCATGGTGGGCGACCGCGACAAGTGTCTTGCCTCCGGCATGGATGATTACGTATCCAAACCGATCCGGCCCGAGCACGTGCGGACGGCCATTGAACAATGGGGCGCGAAGGTGCTCGCGGCGCGAACCGAGGCGTCCGTCACATCACAATTGCAGGCACCCGGCACAACCGAACCTATGAAACACAACCACCCATCTCCCGTGGACATGGAGCGACTCATGGAGTTCTCCGATGGCACGCCCGAGAGCATCCGCGAATTGATTGCCCTCTATCTTGACCAGACGCGCAAGCAGCTGGACCAACTGCACACTGCCGTGCAGGGCGGCAACGCCGGTGAAATCCGCCGCATTGCCCACAGCAGCGCCGGTGCCAGCGCCACCTGCGGCATGATGCCCCTCGCCTCCCTCCTTCGCCAACTGGAGCATCTCGGCACCGAAGGCCAGCTCACCGGCACCCCCGAACTCACTGCCGCCAGCGAACGGGAGTTCGGCCGGGTGCG
>JALOTT010000543.1 GCA_025457745.1 Verrucomicrobiota bacterium | reverse complement strand
CGAAACATCCTTGCCCGCCATGCCGGGACTGTAACCGCTCGTGTAGATGACTTTCAGGCGCGGATTTTTGACCAGAAGCCGTTCGGCCAGTTCGCCACCCATAATGCCCTCCGGCATGACCATGTCGGTCACGAGCAGGTCAATTGACCGGTTGGATCTTTCCCACACTTCGAGCGCGTGGCGTCCGGAATGGGCGGTGAGAACTTTGTAACCCTGCACCGTCAGTAGTTGGGCAACCATCTCGCGCAAGTCCTGTTCATCCTCGGCCACCAGAACGGTTTCGCGTCCCCGGCGCAACTCACCGTCGCAGATCGTCTCCTGCTTCTGTGCCGGCTGGTCGCTCGGGGGGAAATACAGCCGGAACGTCGTGCCTTGGTCGGGCTTGCTCTCCACCTCCAACCAGCCCCCGTGTTGCCGGACGATGCCGAAGACCGTGGCCAGTCCCAGCCCGGTGCCCTTGCCGACGGGTTTGGTCGTAAAGAACGGCTCGAAGATGCGACTGAGAATCTCGGTGTCCATGCCGCAGCCGGTGTCGGTGAAGGCCAGGCAGACGAACTCGCCGTGGCGATCTTCGGGGTCCATGGGCGTGGCCTTACGATCCACGGAGACCAGCGCCGTGGAAATGGAAACTAGTCCGCCCTTGGGCATGGCGTCGCGGGCATTGACCGACAGGTTCATTACAACCTGCTCGATCATGCTGTTGTCGGCGCGGATGGCGGGCAACTCCGGCCCGGGGCGGAAATCCAGTTCGATGTGCTCACCCATCAGCCGTTCAATCATGGAGAAACAGTTGGTGAGGTTTTCGTTGAGACTGATGTGCTGGAATTGCATCACCTGCTTGCGGCTGAACATGAGCAACTGCCGGATGAGCGTGGCGGCGCGGCCGGCAGACTTGAGGATTTGCTCGGTGGACTTGGCGCAGGGGTTTGTCTCCCCGAGGATGTTTTTCATGATTCCGCCATGTCCCTGGATGACGGTCAGAATATTGTTGAAGTCGTGGGCGACGCCGGCGGCCAACTGGCCGACGCCTTCCATCTTTTGCGCCTGCCGCAATTGCCGCTCCAACAGCAGCCGCTCGGAAATGTCCTGCGCCAGCAGCAGCGCGTGTGGTTGTCCCCCCAGCGATACCGGAACCAAGGAAACCAACACATCCCGCAGCGCGCCGGACTGACGGCGAACCTTGGTATTCTCTTCCCGGACCTCTTCATTCCGGGTCAGACGCTCGAACCATTGATCCACCAGATCGGGTTGTTCCCAGATGAACAACTCGTCGGAGGCGTGACCGATCAGTTCCGCGCGACTGCAACCGGTCAGCGCGACCAGTCCTGCATTCACATCCACGAAACGCCGCTCGGGCAGGGTCTGAATGCCGCTGGGGATGGGGCTCGCGTTAAAAGCCTTGGAAAAACGTTCTTCGGTGGCGGCCAGCGTTTCATTGGCCTGCGTAAGTTCGGTCATCTGTAAACCCACCCGGTGGTTGAGCAGCCACTTTTGGGTGAGGGAATGCGCGAGTTGCTGCACTTCGATGTTGTCGAACGGCTTCTTGAGCACCAGCAGGCTGTCGGGTTGGCCGACTTTGGCCCGCATTTGCTCCCACGAATAATCCGCGTAGGCGGTGCAAACGACGATCTGGAGTTGAGGATACACTTCCCAAATACGCGCGATGGTTTCCACGCCATCCCAACCCGGGGGCATCCGCACGTCCACGAACGCCATGGCGTAAGGCCGGTTGTCCGCGAGCGCCTGCCTCACCATCTCCAAGCCTTCCTGACCTTGGAAGGCGGAGTCCAACTCAAAACCTGCCGGATCCGCGGCCGGCTGAGCCTTATCGAACAGCACCGCTCCCAATTTTTTCACAGCGGCCTTGCGGGAGTTTTCCGGGCAGAGAATCTTCCTGAAGTCGGCATGGATGCTCGGGTTGTCGTCCACGATCAGGATCCGATGATTTGGTTTCAGGTCCGTGCTTTTCATGTCTTCGCTTGGGTTGAAGGCTCTTCTTCTTTCCGGGCCGGTGTGGTCGTCGGCAATTCCAAAGTGAACGTGGCGCCCTTACCGAGACCGTCGCTGTGAGCCGTGAGGCTGCCTCTCATTTCTTTCGCGGCGTTGGCGCCACTGTGCAAGCCGAAGCCGTGCCCGTCCTTTTTGGTCGTAAAACCGTGGTTGAAAATATTGATCAGGCTCTCCGGGGCTATCCCAATCCCATTGTCGGAGACGGTGATCTTCACCCGGTCGGGTGACGCCTGCCCCACCCGGATGACCAGCCGATTGTCGTGGGTCTTCTGCGCGTCCATGGCATACTTCGCGTTGCGAAGGAGGTTGATGAGAATCTGCAACACCTTGTGCCGGTCCACGCACACTGTCGGCGTATTCTCATCAAATTCCCGGACCACCTGGATGCGATGTCGCTCGAAGGCCGCTGAGTTCATCCGCAACGCATCTTCCACCAGCCCCGCCGCCGGCAGATTTTCATAGGCGCCGGACACCTTCGCGTAGGTTTGCTGCATCGCCACAATCTCCTTGATGTGCTCGATGTGCTGGC
>JALOTT010000542.1 GCA_025457745.1 Verrucomicrobiota bacterium | reverse complement strand
CTGCGCATCCGCAAGGCGCTCTTGCATCAGGAGAATTATCATCACAGCTACCCGCATTGCTGGCGCAGCAAAACGCCCGTCATCTTCCGGGCGATGGACCAGTGGTTCATCAAGATTGATCACGTAGCCGCGAACGTGAGTTCGCGGACCCATTCTCCAACGGAGGTCGCTGGCCAAGCCGACCGCGTTCTCACGAACGCGGCTACGTTCCGTCAGGAAGCCCTCGCTGAGATTGACCGCGTCGCGTGGATTCCGGATTGGGGCGTCAACCGCATCAAGAGCGCCGTGCAATCGCGGCCCGACTGGTGCATCAGCCGCCAGCGCACTTGGGGCGTGCCGATCCCCGCGTTCTACGATGCGAAAGGCGAACCCATTCTCGACGCGCAGATCGTCCGCAATGCCGCGGCTTTGATCGAGAAGCACGGCTCAAATGTCTGGTTCGAGAAATCGGTGGGCGAACTTTGGTCGCTCGTGAAACCGAAAGATTGGAAGGGCGCGGAAGCCGTCGCCAAGTCCAACGACACGCTTGATGTGTGGATTGATTCAGGAAGCTCGTCGCGCGCGGTTTTAACGAGGCGTGCCGAGTTACATCATGTGGTAGGGACGCGTTCCACCGCGTCCCAAACTTCTTCCCCAATAGATGGGGACGCGGTGGAACACGTCCCCACCGAAGTTTGGCAGGCCGACATCTATCTCGAAGGTTCGGACCAGCATCGCGGCTGGTTTCAATCATCGTTGTTGCTATCGCTCGCGGGCAACGGAGCGGCGCCGTTCAAGACCGTGCTCACGCACGGCTTCATGGTGGATGCCGACCGCGAAAAAATTTCCAAAAGCAAACAGGCGCAAGGCGGCTACGAGAAACCGCAAACGTCCGAGGCTTACATCAAGAAATGGGGCGCGGACATCCTGCGCCTGTGGGTCGCGTCGCAAGATTACCGCAACGACATCGTCGTGAGCGAAGAGCGCATGACCAAGGTGGCGGAAACCTACCGCGGCATCCGCAACGCCCTGCGCTACCAACTCTCCAACCTCTACGACTTCGATCCCGCGAAGCATGCCGTACATGAGTTCCACCTCACGAGCTTGGACCGCTGGATTCTTGGTGAGTTCGCAAAACTGGAGCATGACGTTTGGACCGCGTACGACGCCTACGAATTTCACGTCGTCTATCAAAGAGTCAGCCAGTTCATCGCCGTGGAGCTTTCCTCGATTTACCACGACGTCATCAAGGACCGGCTCTACACCGACCCGGCGAATTCGCCCCGCCGCCGCTCGACCCAGACCACGCTGCACCAACTTGTGACCGGCCTTTGCCAGATGCTCGCGCCAATTCTGGCGTTCACGACGGATGAGGCTTGGGAATTCATTCCAGGCAGGCCCGCCCATTCCGTGCACTTGTCTTCTTGGGAGCCAGACACTCTGTCGGTGTTTCCGAAACGACCTTTCGCTTGGCGGAACATGGATGAGATTAGCAACGCGGGAACGCGCTATGACCTTGCGGCGGAGCGGGGTGTTTTCTCGAAACTGTTCAAATTGCGTGAACAGGTATTGCCGGAACTGGAAAAAGCGCGGCAGACCAAACTCATCGGGAAGGCGCTTGACGCGAAACTTGTCCTGAAGGGCACTGATGGTCTTTTGAAGCCGCTGTTTGAAAATCAAGAGACGTTTCGCGAATTGCTGAATATCTCACAACTAGAAGTCGGAACAGATGCCAACGCTTCAGAAATCGTCGTTTCAGTCGCTAAAGCTGATGGGCAGAAATGTGAGCGTTGCTGGCATTGGGAGATCGATGTTGGTTCGCACGCCGAGCATTCCACGCTTTGCAGCCGATGCGTGACGGCGGTATCTGCTTGTTGAGTGATTGACACGTATGGCAGTGAGAAAAGTTCAAAATCGAGTGAGAGAGTATTGGCAGGAATTGTACTCGAACATGGTCGCCGCCCCAGCGATGCCGCCTGCAAACGACGCACCGTCGCCAGCTAGTGAAACTTGCGCTTCAAGCTCCAAATCAACGGAAGGGACTGCATGTGGAACGTTTTTATGTCCACCGGAACTAACAGATGACTCGACGCCCAGAACTTCTGAATCTGGGCAACACGCCACCGACAAAGGACGACTGCAATTCTCAACCCCGCTAGACTTGGCGCAAAAGGACGAGGAACCCAAGGATTATAATATCTGGCTGGACTCAGTGGGGCTGGTGCAAACTAATATTTCGCTGTTCGAGCTATTGGAGGTGGACAAGGAAGAGGCTGCTAAGTTACGCACGCTGAAGGGCAGCACACCAATGAAACTGGTAATGCAAGCGACCACGAGGTCTGCCTTCCGTGATGCGGTGGAAGGTGGCAAGTGGCGAGTGGACCCAAGGCTGCCCGGGGTCCTGGCTGATGCGATTGCCGAATACAACGCCGGGGTTGAGGAAACGAGGAGCAGAATTGAAAAGGCTTTCCGATTATCCGAAACAGAACCCGCTCCATGGCCATTGGAAGCTTCATTATGGCTATTCCAAAACGCATTGTATGAGGTGCTGGATGATTGCCCA
>JALOTT010000144.1 GCA_025457745.1 Verrucomicrobiota bacterium | reverse complement strand
TGTCCAGTCGGCCAACCGCCCGATGACGTGTTCGCGGTTGAGTCGCCGCAACTCGTCGAGTTCGGGCTGAAACTCGGCCAGGGAGTTATCCAGCGCGGACGAGTCCATGACGTGAATGACGCCGAGACTTGCATCGTTCCACCGCGCCAGTCGCGCGGCCTGTTCGAGCGCGCAACGGGAACATTCCGAAAAGTCCACGCCGACGAGGATGGTTTTGATCTGGTTCATAATTTCTGGATTTTCAACTTGGTGGCGGTCAGCCCGGGGGCGGGTCACCCGCCGCGCCGGGCCTTGACGTTGCCCTTGAGCCGTTGCTGCCGCTTCGTGGCGCGGCTGGTGATTTGCTCCCGCAACTGCTTCATGACTTTCTCGAACGCCGCGCGCAGCGTGTGGTCGCGGCTCTCGGCGAAGACATCCGGGCCGGGCGTGACGAGGTGGACGTTCACCTGATAGGCGGGGCTGGCGTTTTCCAACCGCACGAGCCGGACGTTGGCTTCGTCAATCTGGCGTGCCTGGCCGAGGGCGAGGATTTTTTTTTCCACCCACGAATCCAAGGAGTCCAAGGAACGGAGGTTGAGGTGTTGCAGGTTCAATCTCATGGTCGTTGTCATAGTTTGTTGTTGGTTGTGATTTATGGCTTGGCTGGGCGGGCTCAGCCCCAGCCGAACTCCTTGACGTCAATCCGCCACGAGTTCCCGTCGGTGACGTGCAACGCGCGGTCCTTGAGTTCGTAATGAACTCGCTCCACGTCCACGCTTTCGGGGATCACATTCACGATCACTTCTCCCGAGCTGATCGGAATGAGCTTGGTGCGGCGGTCAGGCCGTTTCACAAACATGTGTTTGTTGAGGTCGTCAACGACGAAGACGTAGCCGGAAGCCCGGGCGATCCCGTGCTCGTAGCTTTCGACCTCGCCCACGAAGTGGCGCCGGGCATCTTTCTCGAAGTGCCGGCGGTGAATCACGTGGACCTTCTCGCCGGGGTTGAGGATGGCTGCATTATTTTCTTTCATTTGTTTTTCGTGTTGCATGGTTGTTGTGTCTGTCATCTCGAATTGGAAGGGCGATCAGTCGCGCTGCCTGCCGCCGGTGAGCAGCGGCAGCAAATGCCAGAGGAAATAGGCCAGCGAGGTGATGAACGCCGCCACATAGGTCCACGCGGCGGCTTCGAGTACCCGCTTCACGCCCGTCGCTTCTTCACCGGGGGCGATGAAATTGAAGTCGGCCAACACCGCCTTGGCGCGGCGCGAGGCATCGAACTCGACTGGCAGGGTGACGAGGTTGAACAGCATGATGATGCCCCACGCCACCGCCATGAAGAGCGCCCCCGTCAACGGCGTGATCAGGCCGGTGAAAAGGCCCAGCAGCGGCAGGAACATCACGACGTAGTTCGCGTAGGTGGTGATGCCCACCGCCGCCATGCGCCAGTGGAGCGGCGCGTAGGCCCGCGCATGCTGGATGGCGTGGCCGCATTCGTGGGCGGCAACGCCGAGCGCGGCGGGCGAGCGGCCGTGATAGTTTTCCGACGACAGCACCAGGCGCTTGTGAATGGGGTCATAATGGTCGCCCAGCATTCCGTCGGCATGGGTGATCTCCACATCGCGGATGCCGGTGCGGCGCAGGATTTGCGCGGCCACTTCGCCGCCGGTCAGGCCGGAGCGGACCACGCCCTGGCTGTAGCGTTTGTAAACCGACTTCACGCGCCACATCGCCCAGAGCGAGAGCGCCATCGTGCCGATAAATAATATCCAGATCATAATTTGCCTTTCGTTTCGCGTCCGCCGCCGGGCTGCTCACTTGTGCCAGCGCCTGGCCGGTCGTGACGGGTGAACTATCGGCGCGGCGGCGGCAGGCGACTAATACGCGTTTCCGAATGGACGATTAGGTTAATCCGAAGCATCCTTGGGCAACGATGGAATGGCTCAATTATCACCACCTGCGTTACTTCTGGACCGTGGCCAAGGAAGGCAGCCTGGCCCGCGCCGCTGAGAAGCTGCACGTCTCCCAGCCCTCCATCTCGGAACAGATCCGGGAACTGGAATCCGCGTTCGGCGAAAAACTTTTCCAGCGCGAGGGCCGCAATAACAAACTCACCGATGCCGGGCAGGTCGTGTTCGGCTACGCCGAGGAAATCTTCGCGCTCGGCCGGGAGATGCTCAACGCCGTCAAGCAGCGTCCCGGCGCAAAGGAGCTGCGACTCTACGTGGGCGTGGCGGATTCCTTCCCCAAGCTAGTGACGAACGAGATCCTCAAGCCCGTTTTCGCCATGCCGCAGACTGCGCACATCATCTGCCGCGAGGGCAAAATGGAAGACCTGCTCGCGCAACTCGCCGCGCACCGGCTGGACATCGTCCTCGCCGACGAACCCGCGTCCAGCAGCACCAACTTCAAGACCTACAACCATTCGCTCGGCGAATCCGGCACGACGTTCTGCGCCGAGAAAAAGCTGGCCGCGAAACTGAAGCGCAATTTCCCCAGATCACTGCACGATGCGCCCGCCTTGCTGCCGACGGAGAACACGAGCCTGCGCCGCGCCTTGGATACATGGTTCCGCGAGCAACACCTGCAGCCGAGGATCGTGGCGGAGTTTGAAGACCTCGCGCTGATGAAGGTCATGGCGGCGGAGGGGCGCGGGTTCATCGCCCTGCCCAGCGTGGCGGTTAAAGATGCGGTGGGCCACTACGGTTTCCAGGCCATTGGTCGGACCGAGAAATGCCGCGTGCAGTTCCACGCCATCACCGCCGAGCGCCGGATTGCGCACCCCGCTGTGGCGCTGATCACCAGCCAGGCGCGGGTGATGATACAGGATTGAACTGCGCGCCGGTGAATCGCCCGGTAAGCGAGGAGTTGATTCGGCTCGTCCTCGGTCGGAAACGTCTTTTCTGTTCGCCACGGCAACCGTTTCAAATAGACTCCCAACAACGTCATGATCTGGATCGCCCCATCCGAAAAAGACACCGGGCAGGCAGTCTCAAATCAATCACCATTAAACCCATGATCTCCGCCATTGAAACCACCGCCGGGAAAAGCAACGCACCGATTTATCAGTTGAAGGTCGTCCTGCTCGGCAGCGAGCCGCCCGTCTGGCGGCGGCTGCAAGTGCCCGGCGCCGCCACACTCGACTGGCTGCACGCCGTCCTTCAGGTGGCGATCGGCTGGACCAACAGCCACCTGCACCAGTTCAAGGTGGGCGCGGACCGCTACTCCGACACGCGCCATAACTTTGCCGAGTATGAGGGCGACCCGGAAATCCTCGAAGCGCGCAAGTTCACCCTCCGGCAAATCGCTCCGCGCGAGCACGACGCCTTCGGTTACGAATACGACTTCGGCGATTCCTGGGAGCATGAGATCACGGTCGAGAAAATCCTTCGGTCCAGCGCGACTGCCGCCACCACCGCGCTCTGCCTCGACGGCGCTCGCGCCTGTCCGCCGGAGGATTGCGGCGGCGTTGGGGGCTACGACAATCTGCTCAAGATTCTCAAGAACCGGAAACACCCGGAGCACAAAAGCATGAAGGAATGGGTGGGCCGCGCGTTCGACGCCGAAGCCTTCGACCTGGAGAAAACCAACCTCTGGTTGCGAAAACTGAAATGGCCACGCGTGACGGAAGCCCAGTTGCGCAAAACCCTCATGGGCCGGGACGATTACCACGAATGAGCGCCCCCAAACAACCCGATTTGCCCGCCCAGGGTCAGTTCCTCGTCTATCAGGCGGAAGATGGACAGGTGAAAATTGATGTCCGGCTGCAAGGCGAGACCGCGTGGCTCACCCAGTTCCACATGGCGGAGTTGTTTCAGACCACGATCCCCAACGTCAGTATGCACCTCCGCAACATTTACGCGGAGGGCGAATTGCAGCCGGAGGCAACTATTCAGGAATTCTTAATAGTTCGACCGGAGGGCAGCCGACAGGTGTCCCGTTCAGTGGAACACTATAACCTCGACGCCATCATTTCCGTTGGCTACCGCGTCAAAAGCGCCGTCGCCACCCGCTTCCGCATCTGGGCCACACAAAAACTCCGTGAGTTCATCGTCAAAGGCTTCGTCCTCGACGACGAGCGCCTGAAGAATCCCGATCAGCCCTTCGATTACTTCGACGAACTGCTCCGGCGGATTCAGGACATCCGCACCTCCGAACGGCGCTTCTACCAGAAGATCACCGACATCTACGCCACCAGCATTGATTACGACCCCACCCAGCCCGAGAGCATCGAGTTCTGCCAGACCGTGCAGAACAAAATGCACTGGGCCATCACTGGCCAGACGGCGGCGGAAATCATTCACACTCGCGCCGACGCCACCAAACCGCACATGGGCCTGCGGACCTGGCCAAGGCAGGACGGGCGCTGGAGCGCGCGGCGGCGCGGGCACGGCAACTGGCAGAGCAAACCGGCACGCCACTCTACATTTTCCGGGACGGCCACGTGGTGGACTTGAACCGGCAGTCCGGAGGCAGCTACGTCCTGCGTGAGGGGCGTTTGGGAAAATGACTCAGCCCCACGCCTGCACCGAAGACCAGCTTGTCGAGCAGCCCGCCATCGGGTTGTTGGAAAGCTAACGGGTCTGGCTCGCCGCATTGCCGATGCAGTAGGGGAATTCCTGACGGTTCTCCCCGCGTTGGGCTACGCGCAGGTAAATCCGGCTGCCGCAGATGCTCGGCGTGGCGAAGACTTCGTCGCTGAGTTGATTCTCCGCGAGCAGTTTGAATCTGGCCGGGGTGGCTTCGTACACAAAGGTCTTGCCGCGCAGGTTCGTGGCGTAAATCCGGTCTCCCACCATCACGGGCGACGAGTAGAATTCACCGCCCAACTTTTCCTTCCACACCTGCACGCCGGTGTCGGATTTCAGGCAAATGGCAAAGCCGGCATCGAGCACGGCGTAGAAATGGCCGTCCTTCACGATTGGGCAGGGACAGTAAAGGCGCGAGACGAAGGGCGAGGTGGTGTTGGTGTCCCGGTTGCGCGCGGCGTTTGACTAAATCACTTGTCCCAGGTCACGACTTTCTTGGCGACGTTCTGGCCGCAGAGCACGACCATCGGCATCCCGCCGCCGGGATTCACTGAGCCGCCCACGAAAAACAGATTCGGGTAGAACGTGCTTTGCTTCGGCGCTTTGAACGCGAGATTTTTCCAGCGGTCGCTCACGACACCGTAGATCGAACCTTTGTTCGAGTTGTATTGCGCGCGGATGTCAAGCGGCGTCCAGAAATGCTCGAAGACGACGTGCTTGCGCAAATCTTTCAAGCTCATCCGCTCCAGCTGGTCCAGGATGCGCTCCTTGAGCCTGGCGTAGTCTTCGCGCGTCAGCGGGTGCGCGTCGTCAATCTGCGGAATGTGCGGGAGAATCTTAAGGCAATCGCAGCCAGCGGGCGCGACGGACGGGTCGGTCTTGGAAGCGGCAACGAGGTAGATCGTCGGGTCGTCGGGCAGTTCGTAGCGCTGGAAGACCTTGGCGAAAATGCTCCTCGCAGCGGAATCGGTTCCGGTCTGGCAGAAACACCGGATCTTACAGGGGTTTCCTCACGTCTCAAAAACATCTTGCGGATTCCCTGGACTATGCGAAGCGCGGGGCGGGCTGTTAGCAAGTTTTACGAAGGAGTTCCACGAAACAGGTGACAACAGGTTATCGAGGTGGTAGAAACTTCGGGTAGCCATGTGGTCTGGCATAGATGAAACAGCCCCGGCGCTCGCAGTTGTCGAGTTGCCGTGGATCGAAGAAGCGGCAACCGCGCTTTTCCCGCTCAACCGGGAGACGGAGCTGGAGTCATCGCCACCTACGAAGTCAACTGCCCGTCCAACTCCCGCAGTTCCCGAGTCCAAGACTCCTTCAGCCCCGCTTTGGCGGCATGGTTGGCCGGTGCCTTCAAGCATTTCGCTTCAACCGGACGAAGCGCGCGCGTGCATCCATTTGCCGGAGTTTGACGCCGCCATGTTGGAAATGGCGCAGGTCATCTCCGGACACTTTCCGCTCGCAGAAGCAAAGTATCGCAGCGCGCGTGCGAGAGCGTCCAACGGGGAGTCAGCGGAGCTTCCGCACTTCGAAAAAGTCTTCCGCATCGCCGCGCGCAGGGCGGGGATTCGCGAGGTGCAGGAAGCTCGCGACTACGATGAACTCCTGATTCTCAGCGCGTGGCATTGCGTGCGACCGGAAGCGGAGGGCTTTCTGGGTTCCTACCCCAAATCCTTGCTGTGCCCGTTGTCCCACGCGGCGCCACCGATTGCCCTGGAGGCGCTCTCGTCTGCAAAGCGGATGATTTTTGACCGGCGCGCGCCGATTTATTTGCGCTATCTGATCTGTCACAAGTTCGGTTTGCGCACCTGTGCCGACCTTGAAGACGCGGACTTGCGACACCTGCTCCGCAGCGCGGGGTTTCGTCTCATTCGCTCCAGTGCGGTGCCGGAAACCGCTTTTGCCGGCAGCACGCGGGGAGAAGATCCGCCCGTGCGGCCGTGGAAGCTGACGTTGCGGCAGGAACTCAGCGATGAACGGGCCGCCGACATGCTGATTCACGCGGCGCTCTGGCAGATCAAACATGGGTTGCGGCTGGTGACCCGCGAAGACGGATCCCCGCGCTGGAACATCGGCGCATTTGAACGCACGGACTGGGAAGACGCGTTTCTCTCCCTCGGAGTCCGGGTTGCGCCATCGCTCACGCGGGAGAGCGGGTTGTTTGATTGGCGGGCGGTGCTGGCGCGATGCCTGCAAGAAATCGGCACCGGCAATCTCCCGTCGGATGTCCTCGGAAAAGTTGCCGCGCTGCCCCAGCGCGTCTGTCACGACAGCCATCAAGGCATCTGGGAAGTCCTCGACCGGGTTGCCCGGATCGTGCTGGAACAAGTGCGGGTTTCCGAGCCTCAACTGTTTACCGGGGACGGCGCTTTGAACCATGAATCGGCCCGGTCATTTCGCCGTTGGGCGCGGCTTTTCGACGAGGTTTCTCCGAATGTTTTGTCGCGCTTTGGGGTGTCGGCCTTCACCGCGCTGCATCGCGTCGCCCCGGAATATTTTGGCTGGGGTGCGGAGCACCTCAAACCGTGGGAACTGGAGCAGGAACATGGCAAATGGAAAGGCCCGCGGGGCCGCGCGCTGCTGCGAAGCGCCTACGCTTTTGCGCTCCACGAAACCGGCCTTGGCGATATCCAGACAGAGGAAGATCAGGTCGTCTGGCAATGCACTTCCAGGCAATTCTCCAGGTGGTCCGCTCTCCGGGCCGGGCAGGAGAGCCACCCGTACGACTTTTTGTATGGTCTTGCGAGCCGGCACGGGCTGACGCCGTTGCTGAGTCGGGAGGTTTCGCACATCGCGGCGGTTTCTCTGCTGGCGGGCATGAATTTGCACGCCAACCTGCCGCGGATCGAGGGATGTTGGGACGTGTGCATGCTCGACGCGCTGGAACGTCATGGCGGCAAGCTGGAAGTGCGGCTGGTGCTTCCGGATTTGGTGCCGCTGCCGCTGCGGCTGCGCAAAGCCGTATTGACCCCGCTCAGTTACAGTTATCTGCACAAAGAGATTCGTCTGGTTCGCGATTTCGATTTGCGCATGGCGCGGGAAAGCCACCGCACCCTCGAAGAGCTCCCCGGCTGGTGGGACGACGAGCGCATCATGGGAACGCCGCTCGTGGAGCGAGTGGGCAACAAAGCCGACCCCGCCAGCGCTGTGCTCGGCCTGTTGAATCCGGAACCGTGGTTGGAGCCGTTGGAGCAAAAAATCCGGTTCCGCGCCCTGCATCTGCTCATCTCCAACCGCGCGACCCATCGTACCGCGCCGGGGGAGGCGGGTCTTTCGTCCGGGGAGATGCGCGTTCTGTTGCGACTCGCGCTGGAGACCACATTGGAGCACACCAATATTGCGCACGTATCCTATCCCGCCATCCGGCGCGGCTTCGAGCGTATCCTGGCCCGCGATGACACCGGCGAGATGCTGGATTCGCTGCTGCTGCACATCGGCACCGCCTATGAAACCGAAATTTGGGGACAGGTGCGCAAATTCATCGTGCTCGACGTCATCAACGATCTGCTCGCGCTCACCGTCCGCAGTTCTTTGCTCCACCTGATGAGCGCGGAGTAAGCGGATCAAGAACGGCTTGCGGACAGAGGTGGTTGCCCCGCAGAAGAAATCAGCCCCGCTCAATCTCCCAGGCTGATCCCGAGCGCGCGGGCGGCGCGGACGTAGGCGCCATCCAGCGGCACGGTTCGCAACTCGCCAATGGCCTCGGACAACGCCACGCTCTCCACCGACGTGCCCGTGTGTGTCACCATCTGCCCGAATTTGCGTTGGGCGATCAGATCCACCGCCTTCGCGCCGAACAGCGTGCAAAGCGCGCGGTCCATGTTCGTCGGGCTGCCGCCGCGTTGCAGATGACCGAGCACCACCACGCGTGTCTCCTTGCCGGTGCGTTTCTCGATCTCCGCCGCCACCACCGCGCCGATCCCGCCCAGCCGCGCTTCGCGATTTTGTTGTTGCTCGCCGGAGGTCACGAAATCTCCCCCCGCCGGCTTGGCGCCCTCGGCGGCGATAACGAGCGTGAAATGCTTTCCAATCTTTTCCCGATCCGCGATGGCCGCGCAGATGCTTTCGTAACGAAACGGAATTTCCGGAATCAGACCCAGACAATCCGCCAGTTTTACCAGAATCTGACTCACTTCGAGCGGTTCTCCTTCCGGCAGATCAACAATGAAGTAAAAACTGCTTCCTATATCCTTCTTGCTTTCCACATGGATCGAGCCGCCCATGAGTTCCACCAGTTGCTT
>JALOTT010000541.1 GCA_025457745.1 Verrucomicrobiota bacterium | reverse complement strand
GGAGTACACGCCGTGTTGGCGCGCCACCGCCGCCTGGGCGCTGGGCCGCATCGGCGATCGCCGCGCGGCGGACCGATTGTTGGAGGTTGTCCGCGACCTGAACAACGCCACCGACGTGCGGCACGCCGCCGCCGTGGCGTTGGGCGAGTTGGCCGATCCCGCCTTGCGCGAGACGCTGCTGAACATCGCCAAGGACTATCCCGAGTTTTCCACCCGGCGAGCCCTGCTGCGGGCCTGCGGCCCGCTGGACGCTCCCGCGCTGACCGCCCGGCGCGAGTGAAGCCCTCCAGCTACAACGCCCCTTCTTCCAGAAAGCTGAAGTAGCCCGTCCGATTGAAAATAATGTGATCGAGCAGATCGATGCCGACAATCGCGCCAGCCGCCTTGAGTTGCCCGGTGATCTCGAGATCGCTGGGGGACGGTTCGAGGGCGCCGCTGGGGTGGTTGTGGGCGACGATCACTGCGGAGGCACGATCGGATAAGGCGTCGGCAAAAACCTCCCGGGGATGCACGGGGCTGCGATCCACCAGCCCAATGGAGACCACTCGGATATTCAGAATCTCGTTGGCGCCGTTGATGGTGGCGCACAGGAAATGCTCCTGCTTGCGGTCGGCGTAGTGGCGGACGTGCGGCAGCAGGTCCGCCGGCGTTTCAATCTTCGCGCCCTCCGGTTTGATACGGCGTCGAGCGAACTCAATCGCGGCCATCACGTCGCAGGTATCGGCGGCCAGGTACAGGAAGGGATGCTGGAAGATCTTCTTCGCGTGGTCGCGGTGGGTGAACTGCGCCACGGCGTCATGCACATTCTGGTTGGCCTCGTGCTTCAGCTCCAGCGCCACGATAGGCAGGCCGTTCAGGAAGAAGACGGAGTCGATTTCTTGATTCTTTCTTGATTCGTGTCGCCGAAGTAGAAGTGCGGTCGGAACGTGATGCGATTCTGGGCGTACTTCTCGGCCGCGGCGCTCGCGGCGGAGCGGGGCTTGGAATAGAACAGCCGGAACTCCAATCCGCGCACCTGGAGGCCGCGCCGGAACAGCATCCACAGCGGCGTGTGCTCCAGTTCCTTGCGCAGCGCCTTGAACACTTCCTCCCGCGCGTCCGTGCCGTAATCGTCCTCCAGTTTCTGGAGCGTGTCCGACTGCGTGGCCTTCAGGAACGCCCACAGCTGGTCTTCGGCGATGTAGTGCGCCGTGTCCGTGATGTCGGACTGCTCCAGCACGCCATACTTGTGCTCGCGGACCAGGTAATCCGCGACGTGCTGCTGAAAGGTCAGTTCGGGCCGTTTCTTGCGCGCCATGTCTCATCGCCTGCTGGTATTTCAGGATTACAACTCGTCGCCCGGCATCGGCGGAACATCGGGGGAACCGTCCAGGAAGGCAATGAAATCTTCGCGTTTGGCCCGCAGCGCCCGTTGCCGGAGATGTTCCACCGTGAGCAAAGCGCTCAGCTTCTCCGCGGCGGCCGAGGCCAGCAATTGGTCCACCGTGACGCCCTCGTTGATGGCGCACTGGCGCAGCTGATCGGCGAGTCCTTCCGGTAATTGAATGGTCAAAGTGCTCATGGTGACTGCTCGATAAGCTGAAGGAAAGTGCCCGGCGTGACTGCCGCAATGCCCCATCGTTCGCTGCCCCGGAAATCCCGCAGGTTGTGCGTCACGATATATCGGCATCCAGCGGCCACAGCCAGCTCCAAAATGAAATCATCGTCGGGATCCGGCAGTGCCGGCCGCCACAGATAGAATACCGTCTGATGGTGGCTCACGGAAAGCAGGAAATCAAGGAATCGTTCCGCTTGCGCTGGCGTTCGACCCAGCAAGTTCTCGGGACGCAAGAGGGTGGCACGATATTCGACGAACAGGGGGACGGAAACGACCGGCGTGAAATGCCCATCCGGCAAACGCGAGAGGAGGGCCCGAGAGGCGCCGCGTCGCGAGCGGGCTGCGGCAATCAGCACGCTGGTGTCCAACACCACCCTCAGGACCTCTGGTTCACTCATGTTTCCGCACCTGCTCCAAGTCTGCGTCCGAAATCCGCCGCTGGCCGGTGACGCATTCGTGAATCAGCGACTTGCGGTAGGCGGTGAGGGTGGTGATTTGTTCGTCAATTTTCGCGGCCAGCGCGCGAAGCACGGCATCCTTGCGGGCAAGGTACGAAATGATTTCCTGTTGCTCACGAACCGGTGGGACCGGCAGGCACGTCCTCTTCAGGGAGTTGGAATAGATCACGTCAATTGTCGTCGAGGCACTCATCATTTGAAGTTGCCGCAGCACGAGTGCGCAGTCTTGAATAAGCACACCCAGATATTCTGGCAGCATTCGACTTTTGTTGGTCTGCACCCGCATCAGACACGGGTGCAAAATGCCGAGTCGGGCGGTCTCAGGAACAATTGCGCAACGGCCAATCGTTCCGCGCGTCGTTATGAGAAGGTCGCGAGGGTAGACCGTGAAGGCTTTCATTTGCGAATATTTCTCCTCCGAAATGAAATGGATGCCGGAGTCGAAATCGCGGTCGATTACAGTCCGCTGATTGTAAACCTTGATTCCCCCATCCGCCATGTTGCCGAGCAACAGATCGCTGCCGAATGGCCCCACTTTGATCGCATCACGGTTCGGTCCCACGACATCTTTCAGTCGGTCAACTTCCCAGTGCATTGGAATCTTATCGAACCACTCCACCCCTGACGCTTTCAGTTTGGCCCGTGGATTCAGCCCGCAAGTGACGGCACGGTGGATGGCTTCCGTGCGCATTGCGCCCAGTATTTCAATTTGGTGGCGCTTGGCGGCCACCGCCGCGTCAATCGCCGCGCAACTCGCATCCAGATACGCCACGATGCGTTGTTGCTCCTGGCGACTTGAAGGCATTGCCAAGACAATGCTCCCAAGTTCCTCAGAATTCAGGTGTGGCTGAGCTGCGCGCAGGGTCAACAGGAGGAGTTGATCCTCCAATACATATTTGCTCAAGAGTCCGTAGGCCACGAAGTGGGGAAGGGATCGCGTCACGGTGACGACCATGTCGTATCCAGCGACCGCACCTTCCAAGGCCGGCGGAACAATGGCCGAATCGCCCGTGTACGCGCCGCTGCGGACGACGATAATCTCGTCAGCCTTCAGGTAGGGATTTCTGTCCAGCGGTAATTCGGCAGGGTCAACCCGGAGAAGATTGTCTGTGCGAATCGTCCCGGCATCCACATCGGTCGCCCGAACCATTGCCACGCCAGATGCGAGTTGACTTGGTGGCTGGCCTAGACCGTAACGAATGTTCGCAATGGATTTCAGACGGCATCGCCGCCAATTCTGTGGAAGCGTTTTGAAGAAACCGCCGAGGACGTCCCTCATTCCCCCGCCTCCATTTCCGCCCTGACGATGGCGGCGAGTTGTTTGGCGGTGGGGAGTTTGCCTTTCAGTTCGCCGGGCAGTTTCGACTGCAACTGGTAGGCGG
>JALOTT010000540.1 GCA_025457745.1 Verrucomicrobiota bacterium | reverse complement strand
AATCCACAGCGATACGGGCAAGCTCTTCAACTTCCGGAGGAATGACGATCTTTTTCATGGTTTTCTTTGTGACTTCGTGTCTTTGTTGTTCAACTTTCCGCTCCCAAAACGAGCCGCAAACCATCCTCCCATTGAGGAAGTTGGATGCCAAAGGTTTTCTTCAGTTTGCCGCAGTCGAGCACCGAGTAAGCGGGCCGCTTCGCCGGGGTTGGGTACTCCGCCGTCGTGATTGCCGCCACCTCGCGACAACGACGTTCAGCCTCCGGCACAAATCCCACAATTCGCGAGGCGAAAGTGTGCCAGTTCGTGCTGCCGCCCGCTGCCAGGTGATATGTCCCCTTGAAAATGTTCGCATCCGATGCGGCCAAAACCTGTCGCAACGCCAAAGTCGTCGCCTCCGCAATCAAGCGCGACCAGGTCGGACAACCGAACTGGTCTTTGACGATCCGCAACGTTTCCCGCTCGCGCGCCAGTCGCTGCATCGTCAGCAAAAAATTCTGTCCGCGCGCGCCATAAACCCAGCACAGCCGGAATATCAGGTGGTTGCCGCCAGTCGCGCGAATGGCTTCATCGCCCTCGAGTTTCGTCCGGCCATAAGCGCCGAGCGGGTTGGGTGCGTCTGTTTCCACGTACGGCGTGGTCTTCGTTCCATCGAACACGTAGTCCGTCGAGTAATGAATCAACAACGCGCCCACCTGCTTTGCTGCTTCGGCCAGCACACCGGGCGCGACCCCGTTGATGAGTTGCGCCGTTTTAATTTCCGACTCGGCCTTGTCCACGGCAGTGTAAGCCGCGGCGTTGACGACGACGTTGGGCTTGTTGTCCCGCACGAGCCGACGGGCCGCAGCCGCGTCCGTCAAATCAATCTCCGGATAATCCACCGCCAGCACCCGGCCCACTGGTGCCAGTGTGCGACGCAATTCCCAGCCGACCTGGCCGTTCTTGCCAATGAGGAGGATTTTTGGTGACTCCATGATCGCGAAACCCATCACACAAACAGCCGGTCGGGCGGCAGGTCTTTCAGGCGCACACCCTTTTTGTCCTTCTCCGAAAGCACCGGGTCGCTCAAAGGCCACTTCACCCCCACTTCCGGATCATCCCAACTCAACGTCAATTCATCCTTGGGTGAATAAAAATCCGTGCATTTGTATGCGAACACCGCCATCTCGCTCATCACCGCGAACCCATGCGCGAAGCCGCGCGGAACATAAAACTGCAGCCGGTTCTCGCCAGAGAGATTCAGCCCATGCCACCGCCCAAACGTTGGCGAACCTCGCCGCAAATCCACGGCCACGTCAAAGACCTCGCCCTCGATCACCCAAACCAGCTTGCCCTGTGACCGGGGATTCTGGAAATGCAACCCCCGCAGCGACCCGCGTCGCGATGAAGACATGTTGTCCTGCACGAAATTCAGGTCGAGGCCAGCTTCGCGGTAATGCTGCTCGTTCCACGTTTCCAGGAAAAAGCCGCGCGCATCACCGAACACTTTCGGCTCGATGATCAGCAACCCGGCGATGTCGCAACGGGTCACCTTCATACCAGTCGCCGCGCCTCGGCGATCACGTTCTTTTCCAAATACTCGCGGTATTCGCAATTGGGCATCTTACCGGCGAGTTCCTCCAATTGCGCCAGTTTGAGAAATCCATTGCGGAACGCCGCTTCCTCCGGGCAGCCGATCTTGATGCCCGCGCGCTTTTCAATCGTCTGCACATACGCGCTTGCCTCGTGCAGGCTGCTGCTCGTGCCGGCGTCCAGCCACGCGAAGCCGCGGGTCAACCGTTGCACCCGCAACTGGCCGCGCCGCAGATACGCGACGTTCAAGTCTGTGATTTCCAACTCACCGCGCGCCGAGGGCTTTTGTGCCTTGACCATGCCGACAACCTGGTTGTCGTAAATGTAAAGACCGGGCACGGCGAAATTGCTCTTGGACTGCTTCGGCTTTTCCTCGATGGAAATCGCCTGCCCGTTGGCGTCGAACTGCACCACGCCGTAGCGTTCCGGGTCATTGACGTGATAACCAAAAATCGTCGCGCCGCTTTTGAACTCCGCAAACCCCTTGCTGAGCGCATCGCCGCCGTAGAAAATGTTGTCACCGAGAATCAACGTCACGTTATCCTTGCCGATGAACGATTCGGCGATGAGAAACGCCTGCGCGATCCCCTCCGGTTTGGCCTGCTCGCGATACTCGATGTTCAATCCGAACCGGCTGCCGTCGCCGAGCAATTGTCGGAAGCGCGGTAAATCCTGTGGCGTGGAAATCAGGCACAACTCGCGAATCCCGCCCTCGATCAGCGTCGTGAGCGGATAATAGATCATCGGTTTGTCGTAAACCGGTTGGAGCTGTTTGCTGGCGACGAGCGTCAGCGGATACAGCCGCGAGCCGGCCCCACCGGCCAGAATAATGCCTTTCATCGGGGTCGAAGCGTAAGAGTTTCGATATGGTTTGAAAAGGCCAAGTTTATCACTGTCTCGACTCCATGAGAATGTCCGGTTTTTAACTCCATGAAAATGTCCTATTGAGGCCGGAGATGCGGTAGCAACTCTGGCCACAACATGGAGACA
>JALOTT010000539.1 GCA_025457745.1 Verrucomicrobiota bacterium | reverse complement strand
ATGCGACTGCTACAACTCAGGAAAAACTCAAGACTAACAAGCGCGGGCCTTTGTTCCGGCTGCAAACAATTCTGGCGCCGGTGGACTTCTCGGATTATTCGGCCAAGGCCTTGGATTACGTGCGGGCCTACGCCAAACAGTTTGACGCCAAGGTGGTGCTCATTCACGTGGTCGAGCCCACCGTCATCCCCGACAACTTCGGCATTGTGCCGCCCTCCTACGAGGAGGTTGGCGCGGCGCTGGTCAAAGCCGCCGAGGAACGCATGGCGCGTCTGGCGACGGAGGTCGCACCCAAGGCGGGTGCCGTGAGCTGGATGGTTCGGACCGGGCGGGCGCCTTGGGAGATTGTCCGGGCGGCCGAGGAAATGGAGGCGGACCTGATTATCATCACCACCCATGGTTACACCGGATTGAAGCACGTGCTGATGGGCAGCACCGCGGAACTCATCGTGCGCCACGCGTCTTGTCCAGTGCTTACGGTGCGCGATCCGGAGCATGACTTTGTGCCCCAAAGGACCAATTCCTGAACGGCTAAAATTTTATCGCTGCTGCACGCGGGCGGTGTAAGTTGCGGCAGTGAACATGCATAAAGCGTCGCACACCACGGACCCGGAATCGCGGACCTGCCAGTGTCTGGCCCGGTCCGTTGTGCAGGCGTTGGATGACGAGCCCACGTTGGAGGCGGTCACCATTGACCGCGAAAAGCAGACCATTTCCGTCGCGACGCTGGGGCGGACGGACGTTCCCCGCATCGCTGAACGGCTGTCGCACAGTTATGAGGAGGCGTGTGCGGTGGAGGCGACGCATGAATGCACGTTGCTTTCGGGCAAGGGTGATTGCACGGCTTGTGACCTTCCGCTGAATCAGGAGTCGCTCCGTCGGCTGACCTTTGCGCACTCTGGCAACCAGACCACCATTGCGCGGGTCACCTGTCCCACGGCCCCCAAGTTCTGGCGCTGGCGGAGTCTGCCGCTGCCCAAGTTTGTCCAACGGGACATTGAACTGAGCGAAGCCGAGGAGCACCTGGGTGAGTGGAAATGGCAGCTTCTGTGCGCCATGCTGTGCGCCGCCTTCGGCCTGGTGGCCTATTATCTAACCCCGCACGGAGTGAAACCCACTGTGGTGGGATACGTTTTTTATGCGCTGGCCTACCTGGCCGGAAGCTGGTTTGCCGCGGAAGAGCTTTGGGAGCGATTGCGCAAAGAGGGCGGGCTGGACGTCCATTTCCTCATGCTGGCCGTGGCGGCGGGAGCGGCGGCGGTCAACCAGTGGAATGAGGGCGTGGTCCTGCTGTTCCTGTTCTCGTTTGCGGGTGCCCTGGAGCACTACGCCATGGAACGCACGCAGCGCGAGATCCGTTCGCTTTTCCATGACGCGCCCAAAGTGGCAGTGCGCGTGGATGAGCGCGGCAACGAAACGGAAATTGCCGTGGAGAAAATTCGCTCCGGCATGCGGCTGGTCGTGAAGCCCGGGAGCCAGTTTCCAGTGGACGCGGAAATCGTGAAAGGTGCGACGGCGGCGGATGAATCAAACCTGACCGGCGAGGCCACCCCGGTGGAGAAGGTCCGCGGCGACACGGCGCTGGCCGGCACCATGAATCTTTGGGGTGCGGTCGAGGTGACGGTATTACGGCCGGCTTCGGAAAGCTCGCTCCAGAAGATCATCAAGCTGATTCACGAGGCGCAGCGGCGCAAAGCCCCGGCGCAACGCTTCACGGACAAGTTCAGCGCCACTTACACGTACGTGGTGATTGGAGTGTCGTTTGCGATGTTCTTTGTGTGGTGGTTGGGATTCAAGATGGCCCCATTCACCCCGGCCGACCCGGCCCAACCCGCTGCCAGCGCGTTTTATCGCACGATGACTTTGCTGGTCGTTTCGTCGCCCTGCGCCCTGGTGTTGTCCATTCCCTCGGCGGTGCTGGCGGCCATTGCGTGGGGGGCGCGGCATGGCGTGCTCTTTCGCGGCGGCGCGGCCGTGGAAAAACTGGCTGAAATCAACACCGTGTGCCTCGACAAGACGGGGACGCTGACGACGGGTGAATTGCGCGTTGAAAAAGTGGAAAGCATTCCCGCTGGCCGCGAGGCGGAGATTCCGCTTGAATTCGCCCACTTCGAATCCGTCACCGGGCATGGGTTGGTGGCGCAGCATGATGGCGTGACGTGCCGGCTTGGCAAGCGGGAGTGGGTTAATGAAGATGTGCCGGATCAGGCGTCAAAGTTCCCCGAGCACGCCGACCACGGCGTCTCCGAAATCTGGCTTGCCGCCGGCGATTTGCGGGGCCGTGTGCTGCTGCGCGATGACATCCGCCCCCAATCGCGTCAGGTAGTGGATGCACTGCGTGCCGCAGGTTTGCGTTCCGTGGTGCTGACCGGCGACCGGCAGTCGGCGGCGGAACATTTGCGGGCCAGTCTGCATCTCGACGATGTGCGCGCCGGACTGAAGCCGGAGGGCAAAGTGGAGGCCATCCGGACCTTGTCGGCGGCCGGCAGCAAAGTGGCCATGGTGGGTGACGGCGTCAACGACGCGCCCAGTCTCGCGGCGTCGCACGTGGGTGTGGCCATGGGTGCCCGCGGCTCCGATGCGGCCCTGGAACAGGCGGACGTGGTGTTGATGCATGACCGGCTGGAGAATTTTCTCGCAGCGTTTCGCCTCAGTGTCCGCGCCCGCCGCATCATTCGCCAGAACCTCATCATCTCGCTGGGCACCGTGGGGGTGCTGGTCACGTTCGCCCTGCTCGGCAAGATTCCGTTGACGCTCGGCGTGATCGGTCACGAGGGCAGCACAGTCGTGGTGGTCATGAACAGTCTGCGCTTGTTGCTGGGAAAATCGGCCCCGGTTGCCAGCGCGCCCCAGAACGACTAATTCCTCTTCGTCGCTTCCTCTCATGGCAATTCACATGAACACCAAGTTTATGCGCGAGGCCATCCGGCTTTCGGCCATTAAGATGCGTGCTGGCAACGGTGGTCCCTTCGGCGCCATCGTGGTGCGGCAGGGGAAGGTGGTCGGTCGGGGCTTCAATGCTGTCACGTCGTCAAACGATCCGACCGCGCACGCAGAAGTCATGGCCATTCGTGAGGCGTGCCGCCGGCTAAAAACGTTCAAGCTGCAGGACTGTGAGCTTTACACCAGTTGCGAGCCGTGCCCGATGTGTCTGGCGGCCATCTACTGGGCGCGGCTCCGGCGGGTGTTCTACGCCAACACCCGCAAGGATGCCGCGCGGATCGGCTTTGATGATGACTTGATTTACCGCGAGATTGCCCTGCCGGTGGCAAAACGATCCGTGCCGATGAAACAACTGCTCCGGCGCGAGGCGTTCAAAGCCTTCACCGAGTGGGACGCGAAGGCGGACAAGGTCCGGTATTGAGCGCGCTGCCGCGCTGCCGGATCGCTGCTGAACCGTAACCATTCAAACGAAGGAGGCCGGAACGCGGAATTTATTCTGCCCGGATGGGCAATCGGTTCGGAATCGAAGGCTAGATCCGATCCGCCAAACAGTGTGCGAGCTGAAGCGGAATAAATTCCGCGTTCCGGCCACATTATCTGCCGACCCCGCTTCTGCGCCATCGGGTTGACTGCACAGTCACGGCTACGAGGCTTTCGCCGCGTTGATGTCTTCCGGCTGCACTTCGAGGCATTCGTCATGATCTTCCCAGACGAGGGCGGGATAAAATTCCAGCAGGCGGGGGGCGAGCTGGTAGCCGGCGCGGGCCAGGATGCGTTCGGCCTGTTGGGCGGCGTTCTCGTAGGCGCGGTCGTAACTGGGGACGGATTTCTGGCGGGCCTCGTCCCAGTGCGCGACTTGATGCACTGGACCGTAGTCGCTTGCCCAGCGTTCCAGGTGCGGGCGGATGTCGTCCGGGATGTCATCGAACGCCACGAGTGTTTCGTTGCAATGCTGGCAGATCAACCCGGCCTCCTTCACATCGCGCGTCAGTAAGGGCAGCATCGGGGCGCGGCAACAGGGTGATTCGTGATACGCCGCGGGCGGCGTGGCCAGGCGTTTGAACCAGATTTGGCGGTCATGGGCCAGTTGGGCTGCCAGACGATAGGCGGCCACCAAAGGATGCGAGGCGCGCCAGGATTGTCCGGCCAACTGGCCCAGCGTTTGCGCCAGCCAGCGCGCGAGGGTCAGGTCATCCCAGTCGCGAAAGGCGAGGGCGTATTCCTTCCAGAGCTGGTCTTCCGGGTGCGGTCGGTCAGGCATGTGGCGCAGGATGCTGGCCGCCGCTGCGTTTGTCGAGCGGGCGCGTTTGACAGCGGCAGCAACTGCGGCTTAACTCCCACCTATGAATTCTTCAAAGTTGTTCACCTCGTTTGCCACCGTGAGTTTGGTCATTTCCGCGCCAGCCGCCGACTGGCCCATATTCCGCGGGTCCGATCAAACGGGCATCTCCGCCGAGAGCGTGGATGCGAAACGGATCGCCGCTGGCGTGACGCCTTTGTGGAAAGGCCGCGTGGGCACCGGATTTTCGTCCATCTCCGTGGCCGACGGGCGGATTTATACGATGGGAAATGACGCCGCGACGGACACGGTCTGGTGTCTGGACGCCGCAACCGGCAAGGAGATTTGGAAGCATTCGTATCCGGAGGAATTGAAGCCCAATCTTTATGAAGGCGGTCCGAATGCCACGCCCACTGTCAGTGGCGGACGGGTCTTCACGC
>JALOTT010000143.1 GCA_025457745.1 Verrucomicrobiota bacterium | reverse complement strand
TGTCTCCATGTTGTGGCCAGAGTTGCTACCGCATCTCCGGCCTCAATAGGACATTTTCATGGAGTTAAAAACCGGACATTCTCATGGAGTCGAGACACCTGAATCAGCAGCCTTGAAAACCGTCCGGCTTTCAGGTTTCCTTGGGCCACGATATGGCAATGCGATTTTGTCTGATGTTGCTGGTGCTGGGCCTGCTGCCGCGCGCGGCAATGGCGAGATTGGAGTCGGCGGAAGTCAATCTGGACTATGTCGCCAAAAAAGCGGAGGACCGCGCCCGCAAACCATTCCACTCGCCGCGCGCCGATTTGCCGGACATCCTCCGCGCCGACAAACTCACCTACGACAAATATCGGGAAATCGAGTTCCGCCACGACCGCGCACTCTGGGCGGCGGACAACCTACCGTATCGCGTGGAGTTTTTTCATCCGGGCTATCTCTACGAGGAACCGGTGCACGCGAATGAATTCACCCTTACGCACACGCAACCGATTCGTTTCGTGCAGGATTTTTTCAACTATCGGAAGCTCGACATCCAGAAGCACATCCCGGCCAACACCGGCTACGCGGGTTTTCGCCTGCTCCATCCGCTCAACCAGCCGGACAAATGGGATGAAGTCGGCTCGTTTCTGGGCGCGAGCTATTTCCGGCTGCTCGGCAAAAACCAGGGCTACGGCCAGTCGGCCCGCGGATTGGCGTTGGATTGCGGTGAGACGGATCGGCCCGAAGAATTTCCCATTTTCACCGACTGGTGGCTCGGCAAACCCCACAAGGACGATGATCAACTTCGGCTGTTTGCCATTCTCGACAGCGTCAGTTGTGTGGGCGCGTATGGTTTCTTGATCCGGCCGGGCGAAACCACGGTGGCGGACGTGGAGGCAATTTTGTTTTTCCGCGCGGCTGACGACGTGCGACCCCTCAATCCGCCGCGCAAACCGAGGGTCACGGTCGGCCTCGCGCCATTGACGAGCATGTTTTGGTTCGGAAAAAACTCCGAGCGCAAGTTTGACGATTACCGCCCGGAAGTTCACGACACGGACGGCCTGCTCCTACGCATGGAAACCGGCGAAACGCTCTGGCGTCCGCTCAACAACGCCGCCGTGATGCGCCACCAGCGGTTCACGGCGAACAACATTCGCGGTTTCGGTTTGTTGCAGCGCGAAAGGAATTTCGCCGCCTATCAGGATATTTTTAATCATTATCACCAGACCCCCAGCGTGTGGGTCGAACCGCACGGGCACTGGGGCGAGGGCGGGTTGCATCTGGTCGAATTGAGCACGCAATACGAAGGGTTGGACAACGTCGTCGCGTTTTGGGATCCTAAGGAAACACCCAAACCCATGAAGCCCTATCGCTTCGGCTATACCCTCTACTGGACGCGCGAAACCGACCTGAAACTTTCGGAAAACAAAGTCGTGGCCACGCGCATTGGAGCCGATTCGCGCGAAGGTAACCGGCGCGAGTTTGTCATTGATTTTGCCGGCCCGAAATTGGAGGCGCTTTCTCCGGAGAATCCGCCGCGCGTCGTCGCCAATTGCAGCGACAACGGCACGCTCACGGAAAGCCAGGTGTTCCGCAACGAGTTCGCCAATACCTGGCGGGTGATCCTCAAGCTCCAGCCCAAGTCGGACAACCATGACCCGATTGACCTGCGTTGCACCTTGACGCAGGGCGAGGAGGCCGTCAGCGAAACATGGACGTACCATTGGAGCCCGCCCTGAGCGTGCCGCACGTTTGGATAGACTCGCCCGGACGACTGGCCGGCCGCCCGCTGGAAGAGTGGAACGCCGCCTACGCCAAGGTCGAGAGCTACTTCCACGCCCTGCGCGTGCGCAACAAGATGCTGCTTGGCGAACTGGTCCTGCGCGTCATGGACCGTGCCCGCCAGCGCGCGCCCGCCGAGCCGGATCGAAGTGTCACCGAGATCGCCGCCGAAGAAATGGATCGTCTTGTCACGGAGTGGTTCGCCCAACTGCTCGAAAAATTGCCCACCGGCGCGGATCAAATGCTCTCCACGCGGGGCCGGCTGGCGTTGTTGCTGGCGGACATGCCGGGCAAATGGCAGGATCAATTTCTCCGTCCCGCCCCCTGGCCGGAGGAATTTGTCCGCTCCATGCGCGAAGCCTATTTGCAAGCCGGGCCTGATTTTCAAATTTCAAAGATGGCCCCGCGGCCGTTGGACCTCGGTCCGATTGCAACCCTCACCCTGTTTAGCCGCCTGCCGTACATCCGCATGATCGCCATCTGGATGGTGTTCGGGCTGTTGCTGGTGGCGATATTTTTGCTGACGCACTGGTCGCACTGACATGAATGCCCCCGGCCACGAATCCACACCGCCGCCGGCATTTGGCGTGACACCACTGCCACGCGTGTGGCGGGGCCGGCCCGTGTTCTTCTTCTACTCCGGCGCCGTGCTGCTTACGGGTGTGGTGTCCGTGATCTTTGCGGATTTGCTCTGGCGCACCGGCTGGTCCATGTCCTGCACGCTCCTGCTCGGGCTGTTCGCAATCTTGTTTTTTCTGACTGCCATCGGCTGCATGCACGGGCTGGTGGGATTCCTGGCGCGCAGATTTGGCGATGGCCGGCGCGTGACGCAACTGGCCGATTACCGGGCCCAAAGCATCGCGGGCACGAGCACGGCCATTGTCTTTCCCATCTACAACGAGGAGGTCGTCCGCGTGTACGAAGGCTTGCGGACCACCTATCAGTCGCTCGAACAAACGGGCCAGCTTGAACGGTTTGACTTTTTTATTCTCAGCGATTCCACCAACCCGGACAAATGGATCGAGGAAGAGCGCCGCTGGTCCGACCTGGTGCGCGACCTGGACGCGCTGGGCCGCATCTATTATCGCCACCGCCTCGATAACGAAGGCAAGAAGAGCGGCAACGTCCGCGATTTTCTCAACACCTGGGGCCGGCGTTACCGCTATTTCATCGTGTTCGATGCCGACAGTGTGATGCGCGGCGAAACGGTCGTTGATCTCGTCAAGCTGATGGAGACGCATCCGGAGGTGGGTTTGATTCAAACCCTGCCCGCGCTGGCAAACGCCGAATCGCTGTTCGGCCGGATTCAACAATTTGCCAACCGCCTCTATTCGCCGGTGTTCATGTCCGGGCTGAATTTCTGGGCGCAAAACTTCGGCAACTACTGGGGGCACAACGCCATCATTCGCACCGAGCCATTCATGCACTACTGCGACCTGCCACAGTTGCCCGGGTACCAGCCGTTCGGCGGCCAAATCCTCAGCCACGATTTTGTCGAGGCGGCGCTGTTGCTCCGGGAGAACTGGCAAATCTGGTTCGCCACCGATCTCGCCGGCAGCTACGAAGAAGCGCCGCAGAGCTTGATTGAAAGCGCCCGGCGCGACCGGCGCTGGTGCCAGGGCAACTTGCAACACGGCATGGTCATTTTCGGCCTGCGCGGCCTGAGCCGGATGCACCTGGCGCTGGGAATTTCTGGTTATCTCGCCGGGCCGCTGTGGCTGTTGTTTCTGCTCACGTTCAACTGGATGCTCTGGTTCAAGGAATACACCGGTTTGTCGGACATCACCGTGCGCGCGTTCACGCCGTTCATCCGGCTCACCGGCACGCAACACGCCTTCTTGATTTTCGTCATCTGCATGGTCGTGCTGCTGCTGCCGAAGGTACTGGCGCTGATTGATCTGGCGCTCGATCCGCCGCGCTGCCGCGCGTTTGGCGGGCTGCAACGGGCCACGCTCGGCGTGATGATTGAAACCGTTTTTTCCACGTTGCACGCCCCCCTGCAAATGCTCTGGCACTCGCATTTTGTCGCCACCATTCTGCTGGGCCTTGGCGTGAACTGGGGGTCGCAAAAACGGGCCGCCGACGGTGTGACGTGGTCGGCGGCCTTCCAACAACATTGGAAACACACGCTGATCGGCCTGGTTTGGGGTACGGTCATCTGGCGGCTGGACCACCCGACGTTCGCGTGGTTTACACCGGTGCTGGCGGGCATGATGCTGTCCATTCCGTTGAGCGTGCTGACCAGCCGGCGCAGTTCGGGCCGGTGGTTTCGGCGGCCCGGCCTTTTGTTGACGCCGGAGGAAACCAGTCCGCCGCCGGAACTCGCCCGGCTGCGTTCGCGCCTGGCCGCGCTTGAAGCCGCCGGCGAAACCGCGCCGTGCCTGCCCAACACCGGCATCGCCGAGGCAATTCTCGATCCCTACGTGAACGCCTCGCATGTCACGCTGCTGCGCGAGAAACAACTCAATCCTCATTACGCCGAAGCGCTCCACAAACTTCGCGGCGGTGGCACCGCCACGCGCACCTTGGCGGAAATTTTGCTGGCGCAAGGCCCGGAGGCGTTGAACGCGAAGCAGACCCTGCTGATACTAACCGACCCCGACACGATGTCCTGGTTGCATCGCCAGTCCTGGCTGCGCTCCGGCGAATCGCTCGCGCCGTGGTGGCTGGTGGCCATCCGCCGCTACGCGCGTTAGCCGCGGCCGGCCGGCCCCGGCGCATCCGCCAGCACTCCGGTCGCCGTGAAGGGATTTTGATATGTCACTCTCCATTGCAACGCTATCTCCCGACCTCGTCACGTTCTGCGAAGATTTTCCCGGAAGGGAACATCCAACATCCCACATCGAACGCCCAATGACTGGCGTACCTGCGGGTTCGGAGTTGGAGGGTGGATTTTTTTGGTTGCGGTTTTGCCTCGCTGCGGTACTTGCGCTCGCACTACTTTTCCCTAAACCTTACTCCGATGCGTGACACGAACACACTTTCCGTGCCCAAGTGGCCTTTTTTCATCGGCGACGCCGTTCTGCTCGGCATTGCGTATTTCATTTATCGCGAGAGCAAACTCCCGCTTGGTCATTGGGAAATGACCGCCTGCGGCGTTTGCGCGGCACGGGGCGCGCTGCTCGGCGTGCTGCCTTTTGTGCTCGATTACCGCGCTTTGATCAAAGCCGTCGAAGCCGGGGCGCTTGGCGCGGTGTCCGAAAAAATCCAAAACCTTGAACGGCTGGCCGCACAAATCTCCAACGCGACCAACCATTGGGAAAACGTCCAGCTCCAGGCCGAAAAGATTTCGGTGACCGCCAGGGAAACCGCCGAACGCATGGCCGCCGAAGTCCGGGACTTCACCGACTTCATGAAGAAAATCAATGAAAGCGAGAAGTCCACGCTGCGCCTCGAAGTCGAAAAACTCCGCCGCGCCGAGACTGACTGGCTGCAAGTCCTCGTCCACCTGCTGGATCACGTTTACGCATTGCACACCGGCGCCGCGCGCTCCGGACAGCCCCGGCTCATAGAGCAACTCACGCATTTCCAAAACGCCTGCCGCGACGCCGCCCGCCGCGTGGGTTTGTCCCCGTTTGCGGCTGACACTGGTGAAAAGTTCGACGCCCAACGCCATAAATCCATCGAAGCCGAGGCGCCGCCCGCCGGCACCGTCGTCGCGGAGAACCTCGCCCCAGGTTACACGCTACAAGGCCGCATTATCCGGCCCGCGCTCGTGCGCGTGACTGCGGACGGACCAACCGAAACCGCACCGGCAAAATTGCCTGCTGCGTTCGCCGACCAAGACCAGCTTCCGCTCGAATCACCCGGCCCCACCTGACGGCAGTCGTCTCAGGCGCATTCCATGCAACGCCCGAATCCAGCCCCGCTTGGTCTGCTGTGCGGCGTGACTCTCGTTTTGGGCGTCTTGTCCTTCGCCGTCGTTCTGATGTTCCATCATGTTGCCGATGGAGACCTCTGGGCCAAACTCGCCCTCGGCGCGCACGTGTGGTTGCGCGGTGGCATGCCGTTGCATGACACGTTCGCGTTTACGCCCACGTTGCCGGAATACATTGACCACGAATGGGGCGCGGGCGCGATTTTCTTCGGCCTGCTCAAACTGTTTGGCCCCGCGTCCTTGATGGGATTGAAAATTATCCTCGCCCTCGGCGCGCTCTTCGCCGCGCTGGCCGTTGGCCGCCGCGTGGGCGCGAGCTGGAACGCGTTGTTGCTGCTGGCGATTCCCGCCGCGGCGTGCCTGCTGCCGGGCTACATCCCCGTGTTGCGCAGCCACACGTTCACCTATTGCTTCTTCGGGGCGACGTTGCTGTGCCTCGAATCCATCCGCGCCGGAAAGAAATGGGCTGTGTTCGTGCAACCGCTCGTCATGCTAGTCTGGGCCAACGTCCACGGCGGTTGCGTGGCCGGGTTGGGCACGGTGGCGGTTTACGCGGCGTTCGCGTTGCTCACGCGAAATAATTTCAAACCGATGCTGCTGGTTTCGATTGCCTGCCTGGTGGTGACCTTCGTCAATCCGTATGGGCTGAAATTCTGGACGAACCTTATGCCAGCCGTGTTGCACCAGCGTGCGCGTATCACCGAATGGCAGCCGCTGCCGTTGTTCGCCAATGACCCCTTTCTCGCGTTCCGCGTGCTGTTCGTGCTCGCCGCAGGATTGGTCGCGGTTGGGTGGCAGCGCGTAGAAAAAAAATCCTGGCCCGGTCTGGTCATGCTCGTGCTTACGGCCATCCTTGGCTGGCGCAGCCGCCGGCACGCGCCGTTTTTCGCCGTGGCGACGCTGGCGTTCGTCGGGCCATTTCTGGTCGGGGTGCTCGGTGGCTTGGCCGATCGCTGGCGCGCACGATTCCACCCGGACGTGCCGCTGGCGGTGCTACACGGCGTGGTGGCGATCCTGGTGGCCACGTATTTTTTGCCGCGCGCCTCGTTTCAAATCAACGCGCCCGTCGGCCACGACCCGGTGCATGAGACGGACATCCTCTCGCTCGCGCAGGCCGAGGGTAATCTGGCCACGCCGTTCGGCTGGGGCAGTTACTGCGCGTGGCGGTTGCATCCGAAAATAAAAATCTCCATGGATGGCCGTTACGAAGCCGCGTTTCCCGAATCCACTTTTCAACTGAACAACGATTTTTACGAGAAGCGCGGGCCGGACTGGGACCGGCTCATTCGCAAATACCCGGTGGACTTTGTGCTCCTTGAATTTCAGCAGGAGGCGCTCCGTCCGCAGGATTTGGTGGATCGTGGCTACGTGTTGATTTGGCTCACCGAAAGGCATTCCGCGCTGATGGCGCTGGAGAAACATGCCGCCAAACTTCGCCAGATCGCCACCGGGCTTCCGCCCACCACGATTGACCCGCTGGATGCTTCGATTCCCGCCAAATGGTGGATGAAGTAATTGATCGGGTCGGATGCCGGGTATCGCGCCCCGGCATCCTCCCACACCACCGGACGTGCGGTTTTCCATATCCGACGGTTGAACACCGCGGCCTTCTACACGGTGGCCGCAAGCTCCGATGGCATTCAGAAACCGTGGCGTCGCAACCCCGCGTTGCTTAACGCCATCTGCACACTCGGACTGGCCGCTGCCTTCCACGCGCCTTTGGAACTGTGCGCCACTTTCAACTTCCGTCCGCTCAGTCCCAACGACCGCAGCTTCCTCAGCCGTCCTCGCCAGTTGTCCCTCAGCTTTTCGCTGGTTTGACTCTGGCAGTTTCGCCACAGCTCCCGCACTTTCGTTTTGAACCGTTCCACACTCGTCGGCGCGGCTTCGATCTTCCCTTCCGGGTTGATCCGAAAGCCGAGGAACTTTCGCTCCCAAGGCCGACTCGTCCCGCACTTGCTCGCGTTGACTTCCAACCGCAGGGATTTCTCTATCCATTGGGTCAGGCAAGCCGAAGGATTTCGGGGAGATTGGTCGTGAACAGCAAAGGGGTCTGGACAAGTTGAGCGCGCGGGCGGCGCTGGCGTCGAGCGGGGCGTTGCCGGAGAACGTCAACCATGCCATCTAGCGCAGCTATCTTCTGAGCTTCCTGGAACCCGTGCCGGAAGTTTCCGCGAAGATGAAAGAGCCGGAGACGAAGGAGCGGAAGTTTGAGGACGTGGTGAAAGAAGCCGAACAAGCGGCGGGGCTCGTTTTGGTTCACTGAGTCAGGGCGCGTCACTTCGTGCGCGCCGCGCGTTCAACCGCCAACCCCGGCGCGCAGAGGACTGACGCGCCCCACCTGAAAAGTCGGCCGGGCAGGTGGCGGTGTTGGTGCTGGTTTATTAACCTCGCGTAGCAGCCGACGTAAGGAGGCTCATCTGAAGGATGAAGCAAGAATGGTGAATGAAGGAAAAGATCAGAGCCTGGTTCCCTCGGCTGCTACCATTCTTGGGATGCGATGATGTCGGTTTCGCCGCCGGGTCACATTTGCTTGTCGCCCCGCTGTTTCTTTGTCAGGGTTGTGCCGATGCGAAAGCTATCCCTCGGTCTGTGGCTCGCCCTGACGCTGCAAGCGTTTGGCGCGGAGCGTGTCTTTGACTTCCAGGAGTTGCCCTTGGACAAAACGCCGCCGGGCTTTCGCAGCGTCGTCGCAGGCAAGGGCAAGGTCGGCGATTGGAAAATCGTCATGGACGAAGTGCCGCCGTTGCTCGCGCCGCTCACGGACAAAGCGCCAATCGTCACCAAGCGCGCCGTGCTTGCCCAACTCAGCCCGGACCCGACCGACGAGCGTTTCCCGCTGCTCATTTTCGACGGCGAGAGTTTCACGGATTTCACGCTGACCACGCGGTTCAAGCTGGTCGGCGGCGGGTTGGAGCAGATGGCGGGCATCGCGTTTCGGATTCAGAACGAGCAGAATTTCTACGTCATCCGTGCCAGCGGGTTGGGCAACAATCTGCGCTTTTACAAAGTGGTCACCGGCGAGCGGAGCAACCCCATCGGTCCACAGGTGGACATCGCCAGGGGCGTCTGGCACGAGTTGAAAATCGAGTGCAAGGGCAACCAGATTCACTGCTGGCTCAACGGCAAGGAGGCGATTCCGCCGCTCACGGACAACAGTTTCACCAGCGGCAAGGTGGGTTTCTGGACCAAGTCGGATTCAATCAGTTATTTCGCGGACACAAAATTGATTTACACGCCGCGCGAACCGCTGGCGCAGGCCATCGTTCGCGGCACGGTGGCCAAGTATCCGCGGTTGCTCGGCTTGAAAGTTTACACCCTCGATAAGAACGGCGAGCCACGGCTGGTCGCCAGCAAAAATGAAAAAGAGATCGGGACGGCCGGCGGCAAAGTTGAAAAAGACACGCTCACTCAAGGCCATATCTACTACGGCAAGGACAAGAAATCGGTTTCCGTGGTCATGCCCTTGCGCGATCACAATGGCGAGCCGATGGCCGCAGTGCGATTGACCATGGAGTCATTCATTGGCCAGACCGAACAAAACGCGCTGGTGCGCGCGACGCCTATCGTCAAAGAGATGCAGACGCGGGTCCAGACGCTTGAGGAACTGACGCAGTAGGCTGCATTTCTCCGCACCCGACCTAAAAATTAATTCCCAGCGACGAACGGATTTGCACTTCGTTGTTGTCCACGCCCAGCGCGGGATTGGTATCGTAGAGGTCGAGCACGGACAGGTTGAGCGAGAGGTTCTGCAATATGGCCAAGCTCAATGTGGCATCCAGTCGGGCCCGGAATTCGCCCGGGTTTTCCGCGCGGGGGAAAAACTCGGCTTTCTCCACCAACGTCATGTGCGGCGTGATCTTCCACGTGAGGTCTTCGGCCAGACGGTAATAAAAGTTTTGCACGTCCGGACTGTCCGACCGCTCTTGGGCCTGGTAATTGACGCCGGCTTCGAAGTTCATCACAAACCTGGGCCGGACGAACAGGCGGTAGCCCACACCAGGGCCAACCTCGTATTCCAAATCAATCTTGCGAACGTCGTCGTAGCCCGCTCCGCCCAGGTTGTAAATGAACACGCGCCGTCCCACGTCCAAGTCTGTTTTCACGCTGCCGTACATGCGGTCGGCGGATTTCACGTCATCGGTTTTCCCGTAGTCCGCTGCATAATCGAAAAGGCCCCGGAAAAATTTCTTCGCGTCGGACTTGTAAGGCTGCTCGTAGGTCAACTTCAGCCGCCCGGAATAAAGCTCCCGGTCGCGCGCGCCGAATTGCATGTCCGTGCCCAGGCTGAAGTTGCCTTTCCAGTGTTTTGGCTTCGGCGGTGGCGGCGCGGGCGCGGCCACCGCCAGCGTCGGGACGGGCTGGGACGCGACGACGGCGTTTGCCGCCACGGACTCCAGCGCGGGGGTTGCCGGTTTTGTCTCCGTGACCACAGCCGCCGTCACTGAATTGGTAACCGCTTCGCGCCGTAGGATGGCCGACAGCGGAACGGGCAGTTCCTTGATCCAACTCGCGGCCAGCACAACGCAGTTTGTGTCCTCGGCGACGATGGTGCCGGCGATGCGGTCGCCATTGCGCAAATGGAGGATGACGCTCTCCGCCCGCGCGAATTGCACGCCAAGAGCCAACCATCCTGCCATCCAGAGCAAAAGCCGGAACGCCCGCTCAAGACTTGGGTGGTTTTGGTTCATCCTCGTTCTTTTTTGGGGCGGGAAGGTCATTGTCTGTCACGCGTCGCGCACCGCCCGCCACGACGATTCTCCCATCCTTGCCCGGCCGCAAGCGCGGACGCGAACTGACGTAGTCATGCGTCTGGCGGACGATGATTTCGCCGTCGGGATTGATGACCGTGTAGCTGAACGTGTGCGCGCCATTCTGATAGAGCACGTGTAGATGGCTGAACTGGTCCACCTGCTGTTCCGGCCGGCTGAGGCCAACCAGCGGGCCGATGGTAACCACCTTGAACACTCGCCCCTCCGAATCGTCGGTCAGCCGCAAGTACAGCCGAAGCTGTTTTCGCAAATAATTTGCCTGCAGCAATGTGTAACGGCGGATTTCAGGCGGCTGATTGGTTGCGCCGGCGACCGCCGGCACGCCGAAGTCCTGCGACCACAGCTTCGCGCCGTTGATGATGTCGAAGGGCTTTGGCGCACTGGTCGCCTGGCCGTCCCATTCCTTGATGCGCACCGTGGCAATGACGCTGTAACGCCCGGGCCGGGTGAGCGCAAAATACGGCGATAAATCCACCTGCTTGGTGGCGACTTGAGAGGATTCGACCGTGAACTCGCCCGTCACCGGCGCCTCGCCCGACTTGGCGACCACGAGGCCATCACGCGATTCCACCGAAAGCGTCAGCCAATCCGCCTCGCGGCCCATGTGCAACGTCTGCCCCGAACGATTCTTGATTTTCACCGCGACGGGCAGGGTTTCTCCCGGAAGAAATTGTTCCTGCTCGATCGTAACTTCGACCACTACCTGTGCCGGCAACGGCGTCAGCGGCGTCAGCAGCAACAGACCGAGGACTGGATTGAAGATTTTCATGTCTCAACTGTAAGCAGGCTCACGCGTGTGACAAGCGGCAAAAAAAACCTGCGCCCAATGGACGCGCGTTCGCGAACGGCTATTCAGGCGCGGGCCAATTCGATGCTCATCCTTTACCCTTCCCTTGAACTTTGAATTTTAGGCTTCTGTCGTCGTGCGATCCCATTCCCGTCGCACGCGCTCGAACACCATAGCCGGCGAAATGGCCGTGAGACACTCCATCGGTCGCAGCCATGCGCAACACGGCTTGAGGCATGGCGCGCACGGCAACGGGTGTTGGACCACCTGCTCCAACCGGCCATACGGCCCCGTGCGGCGCGGCTCGGTCGGGCCGAACATTGCGACGACCGGTTTGCCCAGCGCCACGGCCACGTGCATCGGCCCGGTGTCGTTCGTCACCATCAACTCGCACCGGCGCAACCACTCGACCATTTCGGGCAGCGAAGTTTGCCCGGCCAGATTCAAACAACGCTCCGGCTCCGCGCGCGAAATGACCTCGCCCAACGGCCGGTCTTCCGCGCTACCGAGAATGACGAAGCGCGCGCCGGTGCAGTGCGCGGCCAGTTGGCGCGCCAGTTCCGCGAAAGATTCGGCGGGCCAGCGTTTGTTCGCCCAACGGGCGCCTGGTTGCAGCGCGATCCACTGCGCGCCTTCCGCTTTCCACCTGGTTTTCACGGCAGCCGCAACGGCGGATCGCTCTGGTAGCCACGTGAAATTTCCGTCCACCGGCACGCCGAGGCGTGGGAGCACCGCGAGATACCAGTCCACCGCGTGCGTGTGAAACGACGCTCGCGGCACGACGAGGTCGTAAAATCCCCGCGCTCCTTCGCGCGGTTCATCAAGGCCAACCAGCAATTTTCCGTTCGCGAGCCAGGCAAACGCGCCGCTGCGGGCCAGACATTGCAGGTCAATCACCCAGTCGTATTTCTGTGCGCGCAACCAGCGCACTGCATCGGCGCCGAACGGGATGCTGCTGCCGTCGGGCAGGGTCAGGCGCGAATCACGCTCGTATCCAGTGACGATCGCCGCCATGCGGTCGGCAGTGATGCCCTCCGGGCGTTCG